>DATAUW010000021.1 GCA_036268055.1 Verrucomicrobiia bacterium
CTCGCGATTTACGAAAAGCTCGGCGTGCCGATCAACGAGCGTGCCGCCCTGCTCGGTGTCGAGCAACCCAAAATTGCCGTCGATGCCGTCTTCGATTCGGTTTCCGTCGTCACGACTTTCCAGAAGACGCTTGCCGAAAAAGGCATCATCTTCTGCTCCATCACCGAAGCCGTCCGCGAGCATCCCGATCTGGTGAAAAAATACCTCGGCTCCGTCGTTCCCTACAGCGATAATTTCTACGCCACGCTCAACAGCGCCGTCTTCACCGATGGCTCTTTCGTCTACATCCCCAAGGGCGTGCGCTGCCCGATGGAGTTGAGCACCTATTTCCGCATTAACGCCGCCAACACCGGGCAGTTCGAGCGCACGCTCATCATCGCCGACGCGGATTCTTATGTGAGTTATCTCGAAGGCTGTACCGCTCCGATGCGCGATGAAAATCAACTGCACGCCGCGGTCGTGGAATTAGTCGCCCTCGATAACGCCCAGATCAAATACTCGACCGTCCAAAACTGGTACCCCGGCGACAAGAACGGCAAAGGCGGCATCTACAATTTCGTCACCAAGCGCGGAAAATGCCAGGGCGTCAATTCCAAAATCACCTGGACCCAGGTCGAAACCGGCTCCGCCATCACCTGGAAATACCCCAGCGTCATCCTCCAAGGCGACAACGCCGTCGGCGAATTCTACTCCGTCGCCCTCACCAACCATTTTCAGCAAGCCGACACCGGCACCAAGATGATCCACATCGGCAAAAACACCCGCAGCACCATCGTCTCCAAAGGCATCTCCGCCGGCCACGGCCAGAACACCTATCGTGGCCTCGTGAAGATCATGAAAAACGCGACCAACTCCCGCAATTACACCCAGTGCGATTCCCTACTCCTCGGCGATCTCTGCGGCGCCCACACCGAGCCCTATATCGAAGTGAAAAACACCACGAGCCGGGTCGAGCACGAAGCATCGACGAGCAAAATCGGCGAAGACCAATTGTTCTACTGCAAAACCCGCGGCATCAGCCTCGAAGACGCCGTCAGCATGATCGTGAATGGCTTCTGCAAGGAAGTCTTTCGGGAATTGCCGATGGAATTTGCGGTTGAGGCGCAGAAGCTTCTGGGCGTGAGTCTGGAGGGGAGTGTGGGCTGATTTTTTTTAGCCACGGATGGAACACGGAATAAACACGGATTAACCGCATGAAAGATAAACAGGCTGCGATTACCGCGATTAGTAAACTCCCGGAAGATGCGTCTATCGAAGAGATCGCCGAGGAATTGCAAATTTTGGCGGCAATAAAAAAAGGCAAAGCGGATGTGAAGGCCGGGCGGACGAAATCTCATGCGCAGGTCGAAAAGCTTTTTGAGACATGGATTTCAAAGTAATCTGGACCGATTCGGCAATCGCGGACATTAAAGATATTTGTGAATACATTGCGCTTGATAGCAAACCAGCCGCTGAAAGGATCGGGCGGGGAATTCTTGATCATGTAAAAATATTGGAAACTTTTCCGTTCATCGGCCCCGCTTATCCCCGCCGTTCCAGCGGTGCCATTCGAGAAATTGTTTTCCGCCATTACAGAATTTTTTATGAAATATCAGACAGGCGCAAATTGGTTCATATATTGCGTGTTTGGCATGGGGCCAGATCGGAACCGGATTTAAGATAATTATTATTTAACTGATGAAACACTTACTCGAAATTAAGAATCTTCACGCGGGCGTGGAGAATAAACAAATCCTCAAGGGGATTGATCTGACGATTAATCCCGGCGAAGTTCACGCGATCATGGGGCCGAATGGCAGCGGCAAAAGCACGCTGGCGGCGATTCTCGCGGGCCGCGATGGTTATGATGTCACTGAAGGGCAAGTTATTTATAACGGGCTCGACTTGCTGGAACTCGATCCCGAGGAGCGCGCGCGCGAAGGCGTGTTTCTTGCATTCCAATATCCGGTGGAGATTCCCGGCGTGAACAGCACTTACTTTCTCAAGGCCGCGTTGAATGAAATTCGCAAGCACAAGGGCGAGCAGGAATTGGACGCGATGGAATTTCTTGCACTCGTGAAGCAGAAGATGAAGTTGCTCGAACTGCCGGAGGATTTGTTGAAACGTCCGGTGAACGAAGGTTTTTCCGGCGGCGAAAAAAAGCGCAACGAAATTTTCCAGATGGCGGTGCTGGAACCCAAGCTGGCGATCCTCGATGAGACGGATTCGGGCCTGGACATTGACGCGCTCAAAATCGTCGCAGGTGGCGTGAATAAATTGCGACGGGCGGATGCGGCGCAGTTGGTCATCACACATTACCAGCGTTTGCTTGATTACATTGTGCCGGATTTCGTGCATGTGCTTTACAACGGGCGCATCGTGCGCACGGGCGGCAAGGAACTCGCGCTCGAACTTGAGAAAAAAGGCTACGACTGGCTCATTAATCCTGAGGTGGTCACCGCTTGATCGGAGTTGCGGCGAGCGAAATCTTTTCGCATCCCCGTGGTTCAAATCGCTGACTCATGCGCATCACCGGCGGACAAGCTTCGGGCCGGCACTTGAAAGTGCCAAAGGGTTTGGCCGTGCGGCCGACGCCGGACATGGTCAAGCAGGCCGTGTTCAACAGCCTTGGGGAACGCATCGTCAGTGCGCGCGTGCTGGAGTTGTTTGCAGGCACGGGGGCGTTGAGCCTGGAGAGTTTGAGTCGCGGCGCGGCGTTTGCGATGTGCATCGAGAAGGCGCAACGCCACGCGCAGGCGATTCGACACAATTTAATGGCGGCATCGCTTCCGGTTGGCAGTCTCGAGGTGCGCGTGCAGGATGTGTTCGTCGCGCTGGCGCAACTGGCCGCGCACAAAACGCAATTCGACCTCATCCTCGCCGATCCGCCATATGGGGATAAAAATGTCGGCCACCGTTCGCGTTCGCTCGCGCAAAAGTTGCTCGACGATCCGAACCTCGCGGAAGTCCTGAAACCCGGCGGCACGTTCGTGCTCGGCCACACCAAGCGCGACACGCTGGAGATTCCCGGCATTTGGCACGAACCCAAACTTCTCAAGCACGGTGACAGTATCATGCGCATTCTGGTGCGCGAGAGTGCAGCCAACGAAAGTGCTAATTAGAATTGCGTTTCAGTTTGGTTACAATCGGAGCGCGAACAGTTTTCAAGTTGTTCTGATGCTCATCGTGGTTTAGAGTGCAAAAGTTGGAACGGCAATCACGCCATCCCTCAATATATGAAAGCTCGAATCTTCGCAGTCATCGCCAGTCTCATTTTGCTGACCCATCTGCCATCAGCTCGCGGGCAGGGGACGAGTTTCACCTATCAAGGCCATTTGAATTCCAACGGCGCGTCTGCCGCGGGGAATTTTGATTTTCAATTCGGCCTCTACACGAACGTGGCGACGGGAAATCTCGTTACTTCACTCGTCACCAATTCAGACATCATCGTCTCGAACGGTTTGTTCACGACGGCGCTGAGTTTCGGCAATGTTTTTAACGGCGCGAGCTGTTGGCTGGAAATCGGGGTGCGCACGAATGGTTCGACCGGTGCGTTCATGATTTTGACGCCGCGGCAGATGATCACGCCCGCGCCTTATGCGATCATGGCGAACAGCGCGAGCAATCTGCTGGGCACGCTGCCCGCGACGCAATTAAGTGGCGCGTTGCCGGCGTCGGCAGTGGCGGGCGCGTTTTCCAATGCGGTGACTTTCATCAATGCCACGAATATTTTTGTCGGCAACGGGTTCGGATTGACGACGCTTTTACAGACGAATTATTTATACGTCACGGACAGCAGCGTGCAAGAAATTGGCACCGCGAATACATTCCAGAACATCACCACCAGCACGCAATTAGGAAATACGGGCTGGGGTTTTTCGAGTACGGGAGTTTTTACCGCGCAACAGAATGGCATCTACCTAGTGCAATATCAGATTGAGGTGCAAAATGGCCAATCAACCGCTTCGGGAGTCAATATCGCTTTTGGCGCGCGAGCATTATTGAATTCCGCCACTGAAATTACTGGCAGCGAATCGTTCATTAATATTCCACCAGCGTTCGGCGAGGGAATTTTGACAAAGAGTTTTCTCGTGGCCGTGATTGCCGGGCAGACCGTCTCCCTGCAAATAGCCTCTAATGCGACCGGAACTTTTGCTTACATCGCGTCGGGAACCTTCGCCGGAGAAAATTATCCGGGCGTCACGCTTACTATTCTACGGATACAATAGAACTAGCTTACGCGGGAGTTGCCCACGCGCCGGTCTTCGCTCCTTTATAAGCGGCTTCCATCACGCTCACGCGCGCGGCGGCTTCGGCGGGGGTTACCAGCGGCTGCCCGGTTTTGCCGAGCAGCGTGTCGAGATATTGAACCATCGGCGGTGGCGAAGCGGGGGGCAGATCTTTCCAGGGCGCGCGGCCATCGGCGCCAGGCACGTTGCTGCTCGCGAAAATCAAGCGTCCCTGGTCCACATACGCGAAACCTTCCGTGCCACTAATCATGAGGGTCACTGGGTTGGCGATGTCCACCCAGCCGGCCGCGAGCGTGCCGGTGATGCCGTTCTTAAATTTAATTAAGCTTTCGCCAGATTCATCGCAATCGCCATAATTGCCGGTGACCACTTTGATGTCCGCCGTGATGGATTCGACGTCGCCGAACATCCACATCAAAATATCCAGCGAGTGCGTTCCCAAATCTCCGAACGCGCCGACGCCCGCGATCTTCGGGTCGGCCATCCAGCGATAATCCGTATCGAACCAATGGTTGAGCGAGCCGCTGTGGCAGTTGGAGCCGCGCACCCGTGTGATCTTGCCGAAGCTTTTTTTGGCGACTTGGTCCTTGAGAAAAAGTAGCACTGGATCCGCTCGCAGGAAATAACCAGTCGTGAAAATCAGCTTCGCTTTTTCAATCGCCGAAGCCATGGCGTAGCTGTCGGTCGAGGTGAAGCCCAGCGGTTTTTCGACGAACATGTTTTTGCCCGCGGCGGCGGCGGCGAGAACGAGGTCTTTGTGGCGGTCCGTCTCCGAGCAGATGACCACGCCTTTGATTTCCGCGTCCGACCAAATTTTCGTGAGGTCATCCACCGTGGGACAGCCGAGTTCGGTTCCCCAATGCGCCGCGCGAGCCGCGTCGTGATCCCAAACGTATTTCACCTTCACATCCTTGCGGCTCTTGAGAATATTCACATAGGTCGGCGTGTGGATGTGCGCGCCGCCAACGAGCGCGACCATGACAGACGCCACATCTTCCGCCAGCGCGGACATCGCCGGGGACAAAACTGCCGTCGCCGCGGCCGCCGTGCTAACTTGTTTGATGAAATCGCGCCGTCCAATGGATGTATCCGAGGATGAATTCATAAATTTTGGGATGAGACGATTGACGGACGGACGCTAACAGCCACAGTAAATGCGCGCAAGAAAACTCCAATCAAGGCTGCGAAATGCGATAGAAAGTCTGGGCATTCGTGGCCGAAATGTCCGTGAAAACATTCGTTCCCGTTGGATTTGGAATCGTGCCGAGGAATTGCCACGTTGCGAGATTTGTCGAAGCGTGAACCGTGAAAGTTTTTCCCGTTTGTCCTGCAAGCGCGATCTTAAATTCTCCTTCGTTGAACGCCGGAGCGCTGACAATTTCCGGGGCACGCACCAATCCGGCGCTTCCGGCGAGATAGATTGAATGAATTTCTGCCGCACTCAGCGCGCGTTTGAAAACGAGCATTTCGTCGAGGCTGCCGAGCATGTAATCCACGAACTTGCCGGAGCTGGCCACCCAACCCGCGCCGATATAACCGAGCGGGAGCGGAAACGAACCCGTGATCGTTCCTTCCAGTGTGCCATTTGCATAGAGCGATACGCCACCGCTTGTGCCCACGAAAGCCAGATGAGTCCAGGTGTTGAGTGGGACAATATAATTATAGGGGAAATCGTTATTGCCGAACTGGGTGTAACCCACCTGGCGCGTTCCGTTGTATTGCTCGAGCTTGATTTCATTCGTTCCATCGCCGGTGATCGCCGCGCCCGTGCTCGGAGCATTTTGGCGATTCACCCATACGCTGAACGTCCACGGCACGGGCAAGCTCAACACGCTATTGCTTAAAAAGGTCGCGTTGCCGTCGAAATGAAAGGCCTTTCCCTGCTCGCCGGAGACGTAGGTCACGTTATTGAACGGCGTGAAATGGTTTGTGCCAAAAATATCGTTGGGATTTGAATCGGCGGTAAACCAATCGGCCATCGTCGTGGGCGCGAGAATCGCCCCGGTGGCATTGGTGAGCGGTGCTGAAACTCCGAGAGATGCCGTTGCCGTGAAGAACGGCGCGTCCGACTTTTTTACAACTACAGAGTAAGGTCCGGCGTAAGCAAGTTGCGTGTTAGTTACTGTATAACTCGTGCCCGTCGCTCCCGGAATGTTGACCTGATTGGACTGCCATTGATAAGTCAGCGAAGTTCCCCCCGCCGTGACTCTAAACGTCGCGTTGGAACCGGGATTGACCACGACATTTGAGGGCGCGACGTTGCCAATGACGAATGCCGTCAGCAGAGTGTTGGTGGTGCCATTCAGCACGTCCACATCGCAATCGCCAGTGATGCCGGAGACATGACTGGTCGAGCCGTATTGCCAGAAGGCCCAGCCTGACCACGGACTGAGACTGCTGGGCGCGCCGGTTGTGAAGTTTGGCGTCGTGGGATACTGTGCCATCCACAAAGGCCATTTAGTAACGCTGGCATCAAAGCCGGGACCGTAACTTGCCGTGCCCGTCGCGTACGATACAAAAGTATAAACCACTGGCGTGACCGCAACACCGATAGCCTTGCCGTCATTTACAATCTGCTGGCACCACTCATTAACCCACGCGGACAAGGTCGCCTGGGTATAATGCGGGCTGGCGTTGGTGACTTCCTGTTCGATGTCGAGCATGGGCATCACGTAAGTGCCGCCGCCGGTAATATAGCTTTTTACCACGCTCCAAAAGTGCGCGGCTTCTTCATCGGCGCCGGCAGTACCGATGTGCAGTTCAGGATGCGCAAAATGATAAGCGCCGATCAATACACCGGCCCCGCGCGCGTTCACGATATTGTAACTAAAGTCGGCATCGTTGACCGTCAGCCCTTCGGTGGCCTTGGCCCAGGCGAATGAGATGCCCGCGCTTTTCACTTGCGGCCAATTAATATTGGTCGCCGGGGTTTGCGCCGAACCTTGAAAGCTGGAGACATCAATGCCCAATGGTCGTTGGGCCAAAGCGAAGGGCGATGACAGAAGAAGCAGTGAAATGGGCGCAAGAGGTAACGCGCGGAACAAAACGCGGGAACAGTTCATATCTTAGATGCGATTCCAATCAGCAGCCGGTAAGTCGCCGTGATTAGAGTTGCGCGGGAGTTATACCAGTTACTGAGTAATTGGCAAACTTAAAGACTCAATGGCGCGCTGCGGGATGCCTTCGCTCGTAAATTTCTACCGGGTGGCAACCGATTGGCGGATTATTCGCGAAGAAATTTTTGCAGCCGCCGCCATTCGGGCTGAGTGGTCTTGAGGCATTTCGCATTCATGGATTGATACAAGGCGAGCACTTCGCGGCCAGCATCCGTAAGGACAGCGCCACCGCCGCCTTTGCTGCCGCCGCGCACCGCGACGACGAGCGGTTCCTTGAAACAGCGATTGACCGTGCGAATCAGCGTCCACGCGCGCATGTAAGACATGCCGAGGGAGGCGGCGGCGCGAGTGATGGAACCGGTGTGCTCCAATTCTTCCAGCAGCGCGATCTTGCCTGGTCCGAGCGCAATATCTTCCCCACGCCGGACGCGCAAACGCGGCTGCAAAACGAGCGGGCGATTCGCTTTGGTTTTCATCGCGGCAGCAGGATACTTCGGCAAGGTGTTTTGCGAAATGCAATTCTCGCACTTCCACTTTGACTGACACGCTGTCAGCGGATTTTTCCTTTTCATTCGAGAGGGGTAATGCCAGCCTGTCAGTTGAGATTACAAAAGCATGAACCGTAGCCTCTCACCCAACGAACCGACTCAACCGGCCAAACTCGCGTGGCTGGTCAAGCCGACTTATGGCCATGTCGGCCCCTCGCCCAAACGCCCGACGACGAAGGAAGTCATCGTGGAGTGGTTTGATGCCGTCAGTTTCTGGAAGGATTCGACGCGATTGCTGCCGGCGTTTTATCTTTTGTATCACTTCGCGACGTTCGCGGTATTCGTTTATTTCCTAGTGCATTATTTTTCCATTCTCGCGGTAGTGAGCGTGGCGTTGATCGGGTCTTTCATCGGCACGGTTTATAACACCGTGTGGTATCATCGTTATTGTTCACATCAGGCATTTCGTTTTCGGAGCGTATGGTTTGCGCGGCTGTTTTTGTGGACGAATCCGATTTCGTTTCGCGAGGAGAGTTATGTGATTCCCCACCGCGTGCATCACTCGAAGTCCGATGAACCGGGCGATCCGTATGGGCCGCACCTCGGCTGGCTTGGCAGTTATCTGGCCACGGAAACCCAGCAGAAGATGAACCGCAACATCACCAGCGCGGAATATGATCGTTTGGCCAGCAGCCTGGGGCATATCGGGCTCATCAAAAATTCCTACGCGCAATTCCAGCGCACTGGTTCGGTGGAAAATGTCGGGTGCTATTTTGCGCGCGTGCTGGTCGCGAATATATTCTGGTCGGCGATTGGTTACGCCGTAGCGGGTGTGCCGGGAGTGCTGGCGTTTATCGCGGGAAATTTTCTATTCGCTTTCGTGGTCCGGGATTTCAATTATCGCGGGCACGCGAGCATGTTTGGCACGGACAAGGAAGGCGCGCCGGTGAACCAAGTCATCTACGGAATCATTGCCGGTGAATGGCACGAGAATCATCATGACCATCCACGGCTCGCGCGCAGCGGACTGGTGTGGTGGCAGGTGGACGTGCCGTATTACATTATTCTCGCGATGAGAAGCTGCGGCGTCGTCACGCAATATAATAAAGAGATCGTCGAGCGCGGTTGAATTTGACTCGGAGCGTTTGCAATTCGTCCGGCGCGGACTCAGTCCGGAAAATTATCGCGAACGGAATTGCGGGATAAAACCATCAGCGTGAAAATTCCCAGCGCCGTGCCAAAAGGGATTTGGATGCGCCTACCTTGCGTGACGCTTGCGGGGAAACGAACATACCGAGAGCGGTATCAACACTCAGCGAAAGAAAAAATTATGGGCGATAAATCCCCAAAGCAAATCAGAAAAAATCCTCACAGAACGCGATGAAAACCAGCGCGGCGAACCAAAAGAAAAAATAGAACACCGCGGCATCGTCGGCGAAGCCGAAGAAGTAAGACGTTTCAAGTGTCTACGCCGCGCTCGCGAGGTGCGCGAGTTTCCGGCGGATATAAGCAAAGATGCTTTTCTAGGGTTTGCTTAGGCGAAAGAACTGGCTGGAGTTCGTGGGGCTGATGGAGATGGCGTTGGTACCGGTTGAAAAAGTTGCCCAGTTCGGTGACAAAAGCGATGGTGAGCTTTGCACGGCATAACCAGTGTAATTAGTGGCGTAGATCAGCGCAGAGTTAGCGCCGGAGTTGGAGAGGAAAAGGCGCGGAGGAACGTGGACGGCGGTCAGACGCACCGCCTGTAATCCATCGGGACGCGTCACGACCTGGCCGGAGAAGAACAGGCCATCGCCCCAAATATTACCCTGCAATTTAATCGTATCCACAAGGATGTTGCTGGCCACCAGCACATCAAAGGTAGCGCCTACTGCTGGTTGAAAAATACCCGCTTGATTGGTCTGATCGTTGGGATTGAATAAGCCGACGGCGATCGTGCCGCCAACGAGATTGGCCGTGCCGGAGACGGCGAGTTGATCGTATTGTTGCGAGCCGTCAACGAGCGTGTCCGGCCCGGCGATGCCGATGAACAAGGTTCCGGCGTATTGGTTATAGTTGCCGTTGATGACCATTTGTTTCGTGAATGCGGGCGCGCCGGGCGACAATGGCGACGGGACTGAAATTTTTGTGCGTTGCGGATGAACCAGCGCTGCGAATGCACTTGTGCTATCCGAAGGAAAATAGATCGTTTCCGAGTTGGCCGAATTTCCACCGCCATTCACTTCGATGTTACCACCGCCTTGGGCCACAATATTTCCGCCGCCTTGCGCGACGATGTTCCCGCCTCCCTGGGCAACGATATTACCACCGCCCTGAGCTACGATGTTCCCGCCCCCTTGTGCTACAATCTGACTCATGCTGATATCGTCTGAAGCAAAATTTCCACCGCCTTGCGCAACAATATTTCCACCTCCCTGGGCGACAATATTTCCGCCGCCTTGCGCTACGATAGAGCTTCCGATGGCAACATCGCCATCAATGGCGCCTTTGAGAAGCACGGTCGTGTTGGGGCCGGCGTTGATGGCGGGAATCGTCATTATTTGGCCGATACCAACGGTCAATTCCGCCCGGGCATATTGTTGGGCAGCCATTGTCAGGGTCGCAACGAATTGCTGGACGTTGCCGGAAAAGACGAGAGCTATGCTTGCGTCAAGGACGGTGGCATCATACGTGACTTCCGCCGAATCCATCATATCTGGAACCGATTCGAGCGAGTAAGTTCCGCCGCCGGACGCGGACGATTCATTAATGGGTGGCAGCGGCGGAGCGATATTGAATGGCCCGATCGGGCTGGAAATGTGGTCGAAATAATTTTGCGCCGAAGCGACCACGCGGAAAGAAATGTTTCCTCCGGGCACGTTGGTTGTGACGAGTGTCCATGAGTGGTTGGTCATTTGCGCTCCGCCCGGGAGGTCGCTCCAACTGGCTATATCGTCCGGCGTCCTGCTGGACTGGACGCGCAGGTTCAATCCCGCAATCGCCGATGGTTCGACAATGGTGAATACCCAAAGCGAATTATAGCGGAATGGAACGGCCGTTTCCCAGGTGAATTGGCCAAAGGGTTCGATGCCCTGCGTTACGGTTTCGGGGCCGACCCCTGCGGACTTGCTATCAAAATAACCCGGCGCCGAAGCCACAACGCGGAAGTAACGCGTTCCCGTCGGAATGTCCGTGGTGTTAAGCGTCCAAACTCCATCGCTGTCGGTCATCGAAGAATTTCCGGGCAGGTCAGCCCAACTGCCTTCGCTGGCGTTGTTGGTGGTGGATTGAACGCGAAGGCGCAAATCCGAAACGGTATTGGTGTAGGTCGCTGTAAAATGCCAAGGGTTGCTGGATTGCACGGGTGAGCCGCCGGTCGAGTATTCAAACGAACCGATCGGAGTCAAAGCCGGCGGCACGCAACGGAGGACGATATCTGCTCCCGCGTCAGAAACGTAAACATTGCGTGACGCGTCCACGCCGATGCCGAGTGCATTGGAAAAGCGCGCGCTGGAACCGACGCCATCATCGGAAGCTGTGGAAAAATGTCCCGCGAGTCCGGCAACAGTGGATACCACACCCATCGAGGAGACGTAGCGGATGGTATCGCCATCGGTGACGTACGCGCCGCCCGTGCCATCCAGCGCAATCTTCATGGCCGAAGTGCCGCCGAAGCCCGCGTTGGTTCGCAAGCCATCCTGCTCTTTAAAAATATTCGGATTGCCTACCCAGGTGCTCACTTCTCCGGAAGGCGATATGAGGCGTATTCCCCAACCGTCCGCCACATAAACCGTTCCGCTGCGGTCCACGGCGAGACCGTTCGCATAACGGAACTGGGCATTCGTGCCGTGGCCATCACTGGTCCCAAATACGCCGCTTCCGGCAAAAGTGGTCACAACGCCGGCCGGGGTGATTTTTCGGATGCGCGGCCCGGCAGGATAATTATCGCCGTCGGCAACATACAGATTGCCGGTGGCATCCACCGCGATGGCGTGAGGGTCAAAAAACTCGGCGGCTGTGCCGATGCCATCCATGTGACCCAGATTATCAAATTGTCCGGCGACGGTCGTGACGATTCCGTTTGAAATTTTTCGGACGTCATAGTTGCCGCCGGATTCGGCGACGTAAACCGTGCCGGCCGTGTCCACGGCGATGTCTCCAAAAGTCGTGGGCTCAAGATCGAACAATGCATTAGTGCCCGCCAAATCAGAATGTCCGCCTGTTAACGGCTTGCCTGCGAATGCGGAGACGGAAAGGTTCGTGCCGACTTTGCGTACGCTGTCCCCTTCGAGTATGTAAAAGTTTCCCGAGAGGTCGGCAGACAACAGGTCGGGATAACCCAGGAACGACGCGCTGGTGCCAGTGCCGTTGACGTATGCGGAATTTCCATATTGTCCGGCAATCGTGGTGACGGTGAGCGGTTGCGCCCAGGAAGATGTGAGTGCAATGAAAGAAAAAGCCAGCGAGAGGAGTACGCAATGTACGCGATATTTCATATAGTAGTTGATTCGAGTAAAAGTGGTGAAGGATACTACGGGTCTTCCTTCACAGCAGAACGATTCCAATACATCTCCGAATCGCTGGCCAACCCAGTTACGCATGCGCACTGGCAGGGCGAGAATGCCCTGGCGCGAAGTGCGCTCCAAACGAGAAACTGGACTCGGAATGGCTGTTACTTAGCGGTGATTGCGCAAAATGTCAAGGCGATCGGTTTTACCAAGTGTGAGAAAATCGTAGTCCGGCACGTCAAAAGTTGCGTTTTGCGAGAAGACAATTTATTGGGGCGGCATCAGGACGACTCGATAAAATTGTTGCGATGCGGTTCCGATCGGCTCAGATGCGCTCATCATATTATTATTGCTGGCGGTGATGGGAATGGAGACATTCGTCCAATTCAAACTGCCCAAGCTGGCAACCGACTGGATTTGATAAGAGGCGTTCGCGATGCCGCGCCAAGTGAGCGTGATGTTGCCCGGCGTCATGGCGACGGATTGAAACATCGGGGGAGGAATTGGTTCCACGGTGATGTCATCCAATCCAAACGCACCGGGAACATTACTGAAATCATATTCGAGCGTCGTTCTTGAGGTCGTGGCGGGAACGGCGAATTGCAGGTTGGTCCAGCCGAAGGCGTCGAGATTCGTTTGCGCAAAGAGCGTCGAGCCGTTCCACTTCGCGGTGAAATCGTTTGGCGTGGTTTCTCCCTGATAAGGAACGCAGGTCAGCCAAAAAGAGACTACGTATGATTGGCCAGCGGTGGTGACCACGGTTTGCGAGAGCGAGCCTTCATCGGGATACTCGCCGAGATACGCGCCATAAATTCCCGAATGCACGAATAGAATATCGGCTTCACCATCCAACGCATTCGTGCCGGCCACGTCCACGTCGTCGGATGCCAGGGCAAAAATCAGATTGGTGTCGCCAGCATAATTCCAATCGGTGAGGTCGCCGGTTTCAAAGCCGCCATTGCCGACGTATAAATCAAATTGCCGGTTTTGGGTCGTGCCGTCGGTCAAATTGTTGATCGAGATATTTCCGCTTTGACGCGTGATCAAAAAACTATTCGCTGCCGAATTAATGCTGACCGTGACGATCGTAACTCCGCCGGGATTCAGCGTGCCGGACGTGGCGGAAGCCGTGAGCCAGCGAGAGGTATTGGCCAGACTCCAATTCAATGGCGCCGTGCCGATATTGGTCAGGGTGTAGGTTTGAGTCGTTACGGAGAACGGTCCGCCGCCCGGTCCGATGGAGGTAAAACCAAACGGCGGTGTCACGACCAGTTTTTCCGCGGGCGGATTCAAAAGGGCTTGCAGTAAATTTTCGCTGATCGTGCCGAGACCGGTGCACAGGTCGTAGCCCGTGGTCGCGCTGTATTTGCTGGGGTTATTGGCGCTGAAATTATTTCCCTTGATGATGTCGTGAAAGCAGGACGAATAGCTGGAGCTTTTTGCGATGGCATAGAGCGCCGGGTTGACGAAGCCAATCGGCGGGTGGCCGGTGGCCGCCGCCTGCTGATTCACCATGGCCATGAAACCCGCCCACAGCGGAGCCGCCACGCTCGTGCCCGCTTCCGGCAAATCAAACGATTCAAAAATAAAATCGTTGCCCCAAACGACGTCCACGTTATTGGCAACGAGAGCGACGTCCGGCAAATTGCGCATGGTCGTTGAGCCTTGGTTGGCCGTCATGCTGATGCCTTGTTGCCAAACCGGGATCGGGTAAACAAGACTGACGCCACCACCGGAAGCTTCCTCGGGCATATTTCCGAAAAGAGGATCTTCGGAAGCCGGCGTGAGCCACACTACCTCGGAACTCCATGCGCCCGTAGAACGGGATGTCGTCAGCGTGGTCCCTCCCACTACCGTAATGTAAGGATCATCCGACGGTTCATCAATCGCGCCGGGAAACGCTCCAAAATCTCCGCTGGCTTGAAAAAAGCTTTGGCCTTGCGCGGCGAACTGCTCGAAAATTTGCACCGTCGAAAGATTAATGTCCATCTGGTAGGAGCAGCTTAATTGATGGGCGAGATCGTCCGTGGCCATGCGATTGAGCACGTCGTTAATCTGCGCGGTGGTATATTCATATTGAATGGCGTTGGTTCCGTCGGGGGCGTCATACAAGGGCGTTGGGCCTTCGTAAACCAGAACGCTGTCCAATCCCGGCGCCATCGAAATAGCCATTTCGATGTCCGCAGTGGCTTCGATCGAATAATCCAGGTTGGTGTCATCGCCATCGAAATTATCAATCAAAACATTTTGCAACGGTACCGCGTTCAAACCGGCTTCGCTTTCGTAATCGGAAATATCGTCCGGGTCGTATCCGGTCAGTTCAAACAAGCCGATGGATTGTCCCGTGCCGTCCTGCAAAAGATCAGGAACGTAAGCCGTGCGAAAATCGTAACCGATATAACTTCCACCGCTGCCCGTTCCACCGCCTCCACCACCGCCGCCGCCCGCGCCACCACCCAAGGGAGTGGCGAGTGGTTGTATCGCAGTTCTCACCGGATGGATTTGCGCGCGCGGAGTCACGTAATTGTCCAGTCCGCTGATCCCGAGGATAGGCGTGGCGATATCCACCGTCGGTTCTACATCGGGAGCAAAAAATGAGCGCGACTCCATCGGATGTTGATACACCTGCATGTGGATGTGAAAGGCCTTCTCAATGTCCGCGACCGAGCCGCTCACATCCACAAGCGTGCGGTTGGCGTGGGTTCTTTTGACGGTCAAGCCGTGAGCTTTTGCGAAATCCACGATCGCCTGATAATCCTGCTGGCTGGGGCCGAACGACGTGGCAAATTCATCCGCGCTTAAATAGTGGCGGAAGCTGGCGCTGGATGGGTCGTAAAGTTCTTGAAGCAAATTGGTGAGTTGATCGTGATTGCGCAATGGCAAACCGATGGTCAGGTCGAGATGCCGGCCGCCGTCAAGCCGGTGAAGCGGCGTGAGCTTTTTGGTGATGGGCGGCACATGGCGCTGTCTGAGAGCCTGCGTTTGGGGTTGCGCCGCGCTGGATGGGGATGGTGATGCCAGCGAGCCGATGGTGATCAAAATCAATGTGGCGAAAAAACCACCTCGAAAATTGCCTGACCCTATATTTCTTATAATGCCCTGCGGACGGGCAGCCAGAAACCGACGCAGCCTGCCCAGCCGCTCAAAAAAACTTCGGTGCATCTCCAACCATAGCAGACAGTGGGGCGTCCTTCAACTTATTACCCCAAGCGTCTGCATTTTCCCCAATTAAACGTGGCTAAATGAGAGGAATCTTACGGTTACTTAATGCCATTTCTAATGTATCTGAGTTAAATGGGAACAGAACAACTTGCAGATTCTTTGGCTGCACTGAAAATGCAGCCGTCAGATTATTCGGCCTATTTTATTATGAATAGGGTCGTTCGAGGTTGAGTCATTGAATGGATGAAATCATTTCGGCTAAATTGACTTAATGTACAGGTTCTTTTGCATGAAAATAGTTTCCGGGTTGGCGTCGTTTATTTTTATTGTCTCCGTATCGGCCGGTTGGGCGCAAAACCATCAAGCGCCTGATCCGAAGGCGTTGGCGGATTTTGCGATGGCCAATACTGGCAACGCCGACAATGGCCGCCGGATTTTTTTGGACGGCAACCGCGTGCTCTGTATCAAGTGTCACACGATTGACGGCACGGGCAAGTTGGCCGGGCCGGATTTGTCGGCGATCGGTGATAAATTTCCCAGGCGCGAGTTGATCCGATCCATCCTTGAACCGTCCTCGACGATCGCGGTGGGCTACGGCACTTCGATCATCACGACCAAAGATGGGGAAGAGCACCAGGGAATTCTCAAACAGGCGGAGAATAACTGGGTCGAATTAATGGGCATGGAAGGCAAGACGGAACGCATCGCCACCGGCGACATCAAGGGCGAACGCACGAGTCCGGTTTCGCTGATGCCGGAAGGTTTGGTGGCGACGCTGAAGCCGCAGGAATTTTCCGATCTGGTTGCTTTTCTCGAATCGCTGCACATGCGGGTGTCGGGACAAGTTCAATCTCCCGCGATGCCGGAAATCATTCCGCAGGCGAAGCATGACGTGGAACTGAAGCCGTTTTTTTCTGCGGATGTGCATTTCAAATTGCCGGTTTGGTTCGGAGAAGTGCCGGGATTTACGAACCGGTTTGTCGTGCTCGAACATGCCGGCAAAAGCTGGCTCATCACACGAACGGCACAAGGGGATGAGCAGTCGAGTCTTTTGGATTTAAGCAGTGAAGTCCGGTTTGGCGGCGCGACGGGATTACTGGGGCTCGCGTTTCATCCGCATTTCTCCGAGAACCATAAATATTATTTGAAGTATCAGGTTTTAAGAAATGACCGGATCGTGACGGTGCTGATGGAGCGCCAATTTCGCCCTGATTTTTCCGGCGATGCGGGCGTTCCTCCGCGCGAGGTGCTCGCCATTGAGGGCGTTACCCAGGACCACAATGGCGGGTGTATCGCGTTTGGGCCGGACGGATACTTGTATCTTGGAATGGGAGACACGGGACCGCAACGCGATCCGCAGGGCCACGCGCAGGATTTAAGTTTGTTGCTCGGCAAAATATTGCGCATTGACGTGGAGCATCAGGAGAATGGCCGGAACTATGCGATCCCCAAAGACAATCCCTTCGTCGGGCGCGCGAACGTGCGGCCGGAAATTTGGGCGTATGGATTTCGCGAGCCGTGGCGTTTTACTTTCGATTCAGTGACCGGAGATTTATGGGTGGGCGACGTGGGGCAGGACAGCTTTGAAGAGGTGACGATGCCGCGCGCGGGCGAAAATCACGGCTGGAATGTTTACGAAGGCGTGACTCCTTACTCGGACAGTTTTCGCCAGCCGGGTGAAAAGTATATTCCGCCCGTATTTTCTTATTCTCATCACAAGGGCGTGAGCATCACCGGTGGCTATGTCTATCACGGTGAGCAAGCGCCGCTGATGGCGGGACGATATATCTGCGGAGATTTCCAAACGCAACGCATCTGGGCGCTGACGCAGACTGATCGCACATTGACCAGTGTGGTGGAGATTGGGCGGTCGCCGTCGCGGTTCGCTGCGTTCGGGCAGGATTCGGCAGGTGAATTATATATCGCCGGATACGATTCCGGCTTGATCTATAAATTGGATTTAAGCCAGGTGAACCCCGCGCCGCGCGAAGTCAAAGTCATTGCCCAAACTTCGGAGCATGAGCCGGTGCTGTGGCGTTACACCATTCAATCGCCGGCCAGCGGCTGGGAAAATGCCGCGTTCGATGATTCGCCCTGGAAAATTTCATCGGGTGGATTCGGCACGCAGGGAACGCCGGGCGCGATCGTGCGCTCCGAATGGCGCACGGGCGATATTTGGTTGCGGCGCGAATTCGATTACGCAAATTCTATAAGAGATTCAAAACTTGGCTCGTTGATTCTGCGGATTCATCACGATGAAGATGTGGAAGTTTATCTGAACGGTGTGGAGATCGCGCACGAGCCGCATTGGACATCGGGCTATGTTGAACTGCCGCTCTCCAAAGCCGGGGACGCGTTGCGCAACGGCCGCAATCTTCTCGCGATCCATTGCCACCAGAATACGGGTGGCCAGTACATAGACGCTGGATTGTTTGAAGCCGAAGGTGATTGAAAAATAGTTTCGCGTTGACACGGCTTTGCCGCGCCGCAAGATTCGCGCATGAATCCAACGCGCATCATTTTCGCCGGTATTCTTTCACTTCTATGTCTGCGCGCCGCGGCTGAGGAACGCGTCGTCCGGCTTTATGACGGTCCCGCGCCGGGTTCCGAAAACTGGAAGCAAACCGAGCAGGAAAATAATTCCAATTATTGGAAGACGCGCATTGTCTTTAATGTTGCCAATCCTACGCTCACGGTTTTCCAACCCGCCGCCGGCAAGGCAAACGGCACTGCCGTGGTCATTTGTCCCGGCGGTGGATTTTTTGCACTCTCGATTGACCGCGAAGGCTATGACGTCGCGCGCTGGCTGAATGAAAAGGGTGTGACGGGTTTTGTGCTGAAATATCGCCTCGTCGAATGCAAAACCGATGATCCGACCAAGGAAATCATGACGCGCGGGCCGTTGGAAGAAGTCGCGGCGCCGGTGGTCAAACTCGCCGTGGCCGACGGCAATGCGGCGATCGGTTACGTGCGCAAACACGCATCCGAGTTTGGCATCAATCCCGAGCGCATCGGCATCATCGGGTTTTCCGCGGGTGGGACCGTGGCGGTTTCCGTGGCGATGAATCACACGGCCGAGACGCGCCCAAATTTTGTCGCGCCGATTTATCCCGCTTACAGCATGGCCATCAAAGGTTCGGGTGTGCCGAGTGACGCGCCGCCCGCGTTCATCGTGGCGGCATCGGACGATCCGCTCGGGCTCGCACCGCAAAGCGTCCAGATTTATCAGGACTGGATCGCCGCCGAAAAAACCGCCGAGTTGCATTTATATTCCAAAGGCGGACACGGCTTCGGCATGGGCGTCCAGCATCTGCCGAGCGATCATTGGATCGAACGGTTCAATGATTGGCTGGAGGTGCAGGGGTTTATGAAAAAGTAGTGAGAAAAAGTTTTCAGTTTTAAGTTTCAATTTTTCAGTTCGGAAACTGACGCGGACTCATATTTTAAGGTTCTCGAAGCAGCTTTTTGTCTTTTCAGGCTGAAAACTTGAAACTTGAAACTGAAAACTTCCACAAACGATTACATCTGTAAACATTCTTCTTGCAGTTCATCTTTGAACGGGCGATAGTCTTTTCGGAGTCGCACATGAATTGGAGTTTTCAAAAAATCGGCGAAGTGACGCTGCAAGTTTTGTCCGTTGGCGTTATTCTTGTCTTCATTGTCATGTGGGCTCGCCGGTTGCGCGACCCCAAAGCGGTGGCTGTGCGTCTCGCGATTTCGCTCCCGTTATTGGCGATCGTTTATTTTAAAATACTTCCGTTGTTCCAGCACGGTCTCAGCCAGGTAATGATTGCGGGCTTGTTTTTCCTGGTCGCGATCGGATGGCTTCTTGCCGGGCTCTGGGTGCCAGCGGTGACGGGTTTCATTGGCAATTTGTTCGGCAACCTTTACGACGGCGGCAACCAGGAAATTGAAGCCAAACCCTTTTTCTCAGTCTTCAACGCCAAGCGTCTCAAGGGAAAATATTTTGAAGCGCTTGCCGAAATCCGCGCGCAGCTCGCCAAATTTCCGACGAACTTCGAGGCGCAGATGTTACTTGCGGAATTGCAGGCGGAAAATTTGAACGACCTGCCCGGCGCGGACGTGACGGTGGAGCGCATTTGCAACCAGCCCGAACACACGCCGTTGAACATCGCCTTCGCTCTCAATCGCCTGGCGGATTGGCATCTCGGCATCACCAAAGACCGCGAGACCGCGCGACAGAAGCTCGAAAAAATCCAGCAGTTGTATCCCAATTCGGAACTCGCATTGAACGCGGCGCAAAAGATCGCGCACCTTGCCGATTCGGACATGCTGCTGGCATCGCACGACCGACAAAAACTCGAAGTGAAAAAGGGTGTGAAATATCTCGGCCTGCATCGCGGCGAGGACGGACGCCTGAAAGCGCCGGAAGTGGACCAGGAAAAGATCGCGGCGGAATATGTGGCGCACCTTGAGCAGCATCCGCTGGATACTCACGCGCGTGAAAAATTGGCGGTGCTTTATGCGGAACATTATCACCGGCTCGACCTCGCGGTGGACCAGCTTGAGCAAATGATCCAGCAACCCAGCGCCGTCGCGAGGCAGGTGGTGGGCTGGCTGAATATCATGGCTGACCTGCAAGTGAAGGAAGGCGCGGGCGAGGAGGCGGTGCGCGCCACCTTGCAGCGAATCGTGGATGGCTATCCCAGCGTTGCTGCAGCGGAAACTGCGCGCCGCCGGATAGATCATTTGAAATTGGAAATGAAACGCACGACCACTCGTGCCGGCGTGCAACTCGGCACTTACGAACAGAACCTCGGCCTCAAACGCGGCGCCGGCGGGGCGAAGTAAGTTTTCCATCGCCAATCAGCGGGCGAGAAATTAAGTTTGCCGCATGGCGTATGAATTCAAAGTCCTCCGTCGCGTGGAATTTTCCGAGACGGACATGGCGGGGATCGTCCATTACTCCAATTTTTTCCGCTACATGGAAACGGCGGAGCACGGCTTTATCCGATCGCTCGGTTACTCGGTGGTGATGAATCAATTCGATCCGCCGGTTGGCTGGCCGCGCGTGAAAGCAGAATGTGAATATCGCCAGCCCTTGCGCTTCGAGGATGAAGTGGAAATCCAACTACTCGTCAGCGCGAAGAAATCAAAATCGCTAAGCTACGTTTTTAATTTCTGGAAAATAAAAGGCGAAATTCGGGAGCAAGTGGCGCGCGGGACCATCACTGTGGTATGCGTCATCCGGCAAGCGGACGGAAAATTTTCCGCCGCCAACATTCCCGCCGCGTTCGCGGACAGGATTCAAGTTGCGCCGCCTGAGTTGTTCACTTGAACAGGCTTCGCGCACTTCAAAAATCCACTGAGATCAATTTAAAGCCCGTAACCTTGCCCGTGATGATATCGCGGTCGAGGTTTTGATGGCCATCGCCATACTCAGCGGGCGCGAAAGGATTGAGCATCTGCAACGGCTGTTTTGCGTGCGCGAACTGCACGAACGCGCCGCTATAAACAACTTTATGCCCGGCCGCAGAACCTGCGGCAGCGGGGCGGTTGAAGATCACAATGTCCTTGCTGGCCGCTGAAGTATCGGTCTTTAAGTTATGATCAACGGGTTTTTGAGGTTGTGCCGCCAGTGTTCCGGCGGTCAACACGCTTAATAGAATGAGTGTAGCTTTCATACATGACGTGTTATCACGCATAGTTAGTCTCCTTCCGAACGGGGCAATGTCAAATCACGCGCCTTTCGTTTTCCTAAAATGTTGCCGCCCAATCACGCTCGACTTTCCCATTTCACGATTCAAAATAATCTCATGCTCGAATTGGAAGCCGCCCGCGAACGCATACTCAGTTTGATGCCCCCGCCGCAACCGGAACGCGTGCCGCTGGAGGAGGCGCATCGCCGCATTCTGGCTGAGCCAATTTATTCGCCACACGATCTGCCGCCATTCGATAATTCGGCGATGGATGGTTACGCCGTGCGCGCCGAAGATTTGCGCGCACTCCAAGTGGATTCGCCAATCGCCTTGAGATTGATCGGTCGCGCCGCTGCTGGAGAAATGTTTGATGGCGAAGTCGTCACGGGAACCTGCGTGCGATTGTTCACGGGGTCAGCGATGCCGCGCGGGGCCGACGCTGTCGTGATGCAGGAAGACACGCACACGGATGCGGCATCGCCCGAAACGATATTTTTTCTCGATGCGCCGCGGCCCTGGGAAAACGTCCGGTTTCGCGGTGAAGATGTGAAGGCCGGCGCGCTGCTGGCCGCGGAACGAACGGAAGTTTCCGCGGGCCACATCAGCTTGCTCGCCGCGGCGGGGGTGACCGAAATTTGCGCGGGACGCCGACCCATCATCGGCCTGCTGGCCACGGGTTCTGAACTTCTCACGGCAGGTCAGCCACTTGTTCCGGGAAAAATCCACGAGAGCAATCGCCTGACGCTGGCCACGCTGATAAGCGACGCGGGAGGAACGCCAAAAATATTTCCGCTCGTGCCAGATTCTCCCGGCGAAACCCGGCGCGCTTTTGAAACGGCTTTTGCCGAGTGCGACCTGGTGGTGACTTCTGGCGGCGTGTCCGTTGGTGAAATGGACTTTGTCAAAAGCGCCTTTGAAGAAGCAGGCGGTATTTTGGAGTTCTGGAAAATCGCGATGCGTCCGGGAAAGCCATTTGTTTTTGGACGGCGCGGGGGAAAATTTTTGTTCGGGCTGCCGGGCAATCCCGTGTCCGCGTTCGTCACTTTTTTATTGCTCGTGAGGCCGGCGTTGCTGCGCTGGCAAGGCGCGTCCTCCGTGGGCTTGCCGATTCATCATGGCATTTTGGCGGAGGCCATTGTCAATCCCGCCGACCGCCGACATTTCATGCGCGTGACCGTGGATGGGCAGGGAAAAGTTCGCGGCGCAGGAATGCAAGGCTCGCACGTTTTAAGTTCGCTGGCGGCGGCGAACGGCTTGCTGGATGTGCCGGCGAAGACGACTTGGCCCGCGGGCGCGGCGGTGGTGGTGATGCGCTGGTGAGGCGTCCGAAAAATCAGCCGTCAGAATTTCGGCTTCAAGACACTGGCACCGAAGGGATCGAGCATTTGCCTGATGGTCTCCGCGGGCTTGGGAGCGGCCACGGCCTTGATCGGATTAGGCATGCCCAGCGCGGTAGCGGTGGGATCATCAAACACGTGGGAATGCAGTGCTGTCGTGGTCGGATCAATGAGTCCCAAGGTGGGATACAAAGCGCTTCGATGAGATTCACCCGTGTCCTTCATGGCCTCTTTGTAAAGAGTATCGCCGGTGCTTGAAGACAGGCTTGGAGGGCGCGTGAAATCCTGCAACTCCATTCCCGAACCGGCGATGTGCGGCAGCTTGGGAGCGGGGAGACTTGGGTCGAGCAATCGTTTGAAATCCTCAAGATTTCTTTGGGCCTGAAGCGCGGTCTGAACTTCCTTCGGCGAAACATTTCGGACGCCGAACAGGGAGGTGTTTTTTTCCGAACCGCCGCCGGGCAAAGTGGGCATGAAAACATCCCGGTCCGCATCCGGACGGTTGACGCCATCAGGAAACGCTTCCGTCACCGGACTAAAAGAGCCTGAGCTTGATCCGCTGAAGGGATCTTTTTGGCCCGTGCCCAGGATGGCCATTTCGGTATTGAGCCGGTTCTGTTTCTCCACGTTTTTCTGGTTGAGGTTCTCGTAGTATTTCTCGACCACCGAAAGATTCCTCTTTGATGTGCTGTCGGTATCGTAAGTTTCCACACCCAATGCTTCCTCCACGCCCGCCTCGGAAGTGTCGGGATATAAATCGGACAAATCAGTAAACGCCCAATTCCGTTTGCGGTCCATTTTTTCGCGAGTGCGCCGGTCGGTGGGCTCCGGTTGAGTTTGCGGGGGCAGGGGAAGGGAGAGGACGCCTTGCATGGAGTCGGGACGAAAACCATTTTTCAGCGGCCCGAAAATATTTTCCTGCACTTGCCGAAAACCGCTGGGAGTCGGATTCATGCGTTCCAGGGCGGCGCTCAAACTGGAAGTCGAATTTGAAGCAGCAGATGTTACGTCGGGATCGGAAAATTGAATCGCTTCGCCATGTTCGCCCGCGAGTGCCGACAGGGAAATGCAAGCGGCAACGGTGATGACCGCCAATTTCAAACCAGCTTTCAGATTTAAACCCGCCAAGTACATTCGCAAGCGGGAATCGTAGGCTAAATTCATTTTTCCGTCAAAGCGCATTTTCGTTTATCTTCGACTCTTTAAAGTGGGCGGGCGTTCATTTTATTGCACGTTGAAATGCGGGCGAGCCACTTGTTTCAACCGGCTCATTATCAAGGGTATCCAAAGTGCCGTTATTGGTCATTCCTCCTCGTCACTGGCGCCGGGCGCGTTTCGGACGTCGGCGCAGAGGCCGCGTTTTGTTCCGGCGACGAAGTCCATGAGGATTTTTGTCGGCGCGCCGGTGAATTCTTTTTGTGCTTGTGCCAGAGCATCGCGCAATTTTTGTCCGCTGCAAAACAGGTGGCGATACGCGCGCTTCAACTCGAGTCGTTCCCCTGCGGTGAGCCCGGCGCGGCGCAGGCCAATGATATTCAAACCGCAAATTCCATTATCGCCGCGCGCGATGGTGTAGGGCGGGAGGTCTTTGCTGATGGCCGAACCACCTTGCATCAAGGCAAGGGTTCCGATGCGGACGAATTGATGCGCGAGACAATTACCGGAGAGAAAGGCGCGGTCGCCAATCGTCACGTGTCCGCCCAGCAAGGCGCCGTTCGCGAGGATGACGTGATCGCCGAGATGGGAATTGTGGCCGACGTGGCTGTGGGCCATCAGCAGGCAGTTGGAACCGATGATCGTGTCTTCGGTAATTTTGTTGGAGCGATGCACGGTGACGTGTTCGCGAAAGACATTGTGCCCGCCGATGCGCAGGCGCGTGGGTTCGTCGCGATATTTCAAATCCTGCGGCGCATCGCCGATGACGCAACCGGCATGAAAATGATTTTGTTCGCCGATGCTGCTTAACCCGGTCAGATAAACATGCGGCCCGACGACGCATCCCGCTCCGAGTTCCACTCCCGCGTCAATCACGGCGTAAGGGCCGACGCGCACGGTGGAATCCAATTTCGCTTGTGGATGAATGATGGCGGTTGAATGAATCATGAAATTAAAATGACTTTGCGCCATTGTTCAATTTTGCGGGCGTTAGTATAGCAAAATTTCGGCGGCCATGTCTCGCAACTTTGCAAGTTCGATGACGAAACATTAGCCTTTCTCACGCCTGATAAATTAAAAAAAGTTCATAAGCGCGATTAATCGTGACATTCGTTTTAGCCAATGCCTATATGGTCAAAACTCACGCCGATGCTTTCAAAAATGAGCATCGAAAATAAAAATTATTCGACCGCTATGAACTCATTTAAAACGCACACCTTTTTTACCGTCCTGGCCGCTGTGGCCCTCTCTGGATCGCATGCGATGGCGCAGGAAAATGCCGAGGCGCGTCCATACAAAATCGTCAATTCCGCCCAGATGATGGGAGTCGGCGGTGTGGATTATGTTTATGCCGACAATGATCAGCGGCGTATTTATGTCCCGCGCGGCGGCGAGACGTTGGTGTTCGATCTCGACACGTTGAAATCCGCGGGCGTCATTCACGACACGAAAAGCGCGCACGGCGTCGCGGTGGATCCGAAGTCGCATCACGGTTTCAGCAGCAGCAGTCCCGTGGTGATGTGGGACAGCAAGACCCTGGAGACGATCAAGAAGATTGACGTGAAAGGGCGGCCGGATGGAATTGAGTATGAGCCTTTGACGCAGCGCATTTATGTCCTAAGCCACAGCCAGCCCAATGCGACGGTGATTGACGCGAAGGATGGTTCCATCGTGGGCACGATAGATTTGGGCGGTTCGCCGGAACAGGGCGCGAGTGACGGGCGCGGGCATCTTTATGTGGATCTCGAAAACAAGGACAGCATCGCCGTGGTGGATGTGAACACGCTCAAGGTCACCGCGCATTATGATCTCGGTGGCAAAGGCGGCGGTCCGGGTGGCCTTGGCCTCGACAGCAAAAATAATATTCTCTTTGCCTTCTGCCACGAACCGGCGGTGTGTGTCATTTTAAATGCGGAACACGGCGTCATCCTCGACACGCTGCCGATCGGCAAAGGCACGGATGGCGGCGGTTTCAATCCGAACACGATGGAGGCCTTCAGTTCGCAAGGCGACGGTACGTTGACCATCATCAAGGAAAACAGTCCGACGAGTTTCAAGGTTGAACAAACTGTGCAGACCAAACCGCGCGCGAAGACCTGCACGCTGGACGAAAAAAATAATCAAATCGTTTTGATCACGCTGGAGCGTCCGCAAACGCCTTCGCCCGCTGACACTGCCGCTCAACAAGCTTCCGTGCCGCCGCAGGTTCGCGCCGCCGAGACGGCTCCCGGTGATAATCCCGGTGCGCGCCGCGGTCGTTTCAACGGACCAGCGATGCTGGATATTCTGGTTGTGGGGCGGTGAACGAAGTTGAACCACCTCTCCCCGCAAGCGGCGGAGAGGGAGAAGAATCATGCGCGTCGTAAGCTTACGATGCGTTCGTGAAATCGTGCGCGAGGTTTAGTTTTTTTAGAGAAGTGACCGGTTATCTATTAGGCGCCGCAGTAACCCAGTTCGCGGAGTGAAACGAAATCGCGCGGGCGCTCTTTGGTGCGGCGGCCGAGGATGACGTGATCGAGGACTTCAATCTTCAGCAACTGGCCGGCGCGGATGAGATCGCGCGTGACTTTGATGTCGGCGTCTGAAGGCGTGGGATCGCCGCTGGGATGATTGTGAACGAGGATGATGGCGGAGGCATTCGCGCTGATGGCGGCCTTGAAAACTTCGCGCGCGTGAACGAGCAGGGTGTCCAGCGTGCCTTGCGAAACGATGTCCACGCGGATCAATTTCCGGCGCGTGTTGAGCATGACGATTTGAAAATGTTCGACTTCGTAATGGCGGTTATCCTCGCGCAAAAGATCGGCGATGCTTTCGGGATTGTCGAGCACGGGCGCTTCCTGGCGAATTTCGAGCACCATGCGGCGCGCCAGTGTGAACGCGCTTTTCAAAGCGATGGCTTTATCGCGGCCAACACCTTTGATCTTGCGCAAATCCTCGAGCGACGCGCGCGAAAGGCCGTCGAGCGTGCCGAATTTTTGCAATAACTGTTCGGCGATCTGAATCGCGGAAACGCCTTTCATGCCGGTGCGCAAAAGAATGGCCACCAGCTCGGAATTTTTTAACGCATCCGCGCCGTGCGCTACGAGGCGTTCGCGCGGACGTTCGCTGTCGGGCAAATCCTTGATGCGGATGCTTGTGCTCATAGGACTTCGTAAATGAGTTGAGATTTGGCGGGCGCGGCATCGGCGATCTGGAAAGCGGTTTTCAAACGCTCCAGCGCGGTTTGTGCCTGAGCTTTTCCGACGGCATGCACGCGGCAGAGCAATTCGTCCACTGCGATTTTTTCGCCGACCGCCGCCATTTCGTCCACGCCGACTTCGGGATGAATCACGGTTTCTTTCGTCAAGCGGCCTCCGCCGAGATCGCGAACGACTTCGCCGATGATGCGCGCGTTGCAGCCGGAAATAAAACCATCGCGCTCGGCTTTTAACTCCATGACGACGGGAGCGGTGGAATCGCGTTGCAATTTCTTTTCGGTGGCGTCGGCATCGGCACCCTGGGCGGCAAGCATCTCGTTCCATTTCGCGCGCGGTTTGCCGGAAGCGAGACATTGGAAGGCGAGTTGGCGGCCAGCTTCGACACTCGCAACCCGTTTCGTCTGCTCCAGCAAATGCGCGGCGAAGGCAATCACCAGTTCGCGCAAATCATCGGGACCGCGGCCTTCAAGGCATTCGACGCTTTCTTTCACTTCAAGCCAGTTTCCCGCGGTGCGGCCGAGCGGCGTATCCATGCCGGTGATGAGCGCGCGTGTCTTGACGCCGCATTCATTCCCGAGCGCCACCATGGCGGCGGCGAGTTGCCCGGCGCGTTCGCGCGTGGGCATGAAAGCGGCCGCCCCGAATTTCACATCGAGCACCAGCGCATGCAAACTCTCCGCAAGTTTTTTAGAAAGAATGGAGGCGGTGATCAGCGGAATGGACGGGACGGTGCCGCTGACATCGCGCAAGGCATACATCGCTTTGTCCGCGGGAACCATGCGCGCGGTTTGCCCGCAAATAACGCAGCCGACGGTTTGCACATTTTTCACGATGCGTTCCAAATCCAGCGCGGTCGTGAAGCCGGGAATGGATTCGAGTTTGTCGAGCGTTCCACCGGTGATGCCGAGACCGCGGCCGGAAATCATCGGCACGCGCAAGCCGAGGCACGCGAGCAAGGGCGCAAGCGGCAGCGAAACTTTATCGCCGACGCCACCGGTGGAATGTTTGTCCACGAGCGGGCGCGGGTCGTTGGGAAAGGTAAGGACGTCCCCGGAATCGCGCATCGCGAGCGTGAGGCCGCTCGTTTCCTGCGTGTTCAATCCGCGAAAAAAAATCGCCATGAGCATGGCGGACATCTGGTAATCGGGAATTTTTCCACCAACGTATTCGGAAATGATTTCCTTGATCTGCGAAACTTCAAGCGCCTGCCCGTCGCGCTTGGATTCGATGAGGGAGAGAAAGTTCATGCTGCTATTTTTGTTCCACCGCAAAAGATTTCACCGTGACCGTGCTGCCCGCTGGCCCGATTCCCACCGTTCCAGTCAGCGCGTGGTAATCCTTAATTCTGAAAATGAAGCTGGCCGTCAATGAACACCTTCATGCCCTTGTCCCAAATTTCCCACGTCACCTCATGCCATTCGTTCGGATAAATAAGTCCTCGTCCGGCCACAGCCGTCAAGTCTCCGGTGAATGGATCATGCACTCGCAATTCCGAGGGGTTGCCTCCCCAATTGAAAATCACCCGGCCCGCCGGCCCGGCGTAAAGCCGCAGATCGGTCGAATCCGTTTTCGCCACGGTGTGAATGATGAAAGGAACATGAAAAACATTTGTGCTCTTCAATAGTGTCATGGCCGCCACGCTCGTGAGGCTGCTGGCATATAAAGAAATGCCGTCCGTGCTTCGTGTTATCGTGGGATTACTTATGGAAACCATCGAAGACAAAATATCGTTCGGAATCGGCGCGGGCTTCACCAGATTACCGGATGTCTTCGGTTCAATTGGCGTCCGGCTTTCGATACTAAAATTTTTCACCGCAATGGAATCACGATTGCCGCCGATCCCAACCAGTCCATCGATGCGCCGATAATTTCCTTTGCCCTCGAAAATCGTTTCGCCATCCGAAGTCACCCTCATGGTGTTCGTGGTGATTTCCCAAACCAACTTGTGCCATTCATTCGTGGCGAGAAATCCTTTTTTGGCCACGGCAGACATCGCGCTGGTCACGGGATCGTGGACCCGCAGCTCAAACGGATTGTCGGCCCAATTGAAGATAACCATGCCCAATCCGTAAATCAGCCGGAGATCGGCGAGGTCGGTTTTCACGGTTGCGCGGATAGTAAGCGGCGCGCGATATGGATGAGTAACGCGAAGCATCGCACGATCTCCTTTTGGAGTTAAAACCAAACCGTCCGCGGTCTTCGCGGCATCCATGTCATTGAAAGGAACCATTTCGGCGAGCAGATCCGTGGAAGAAGTGTTGATCGGCGGGGGCGCGGGTTCGGTTTCCTTTACGGCGGATGTTTCGGGAACGGTTGCCGGATGGTTCGTAGGTTCGGGCGGTGATGAATCGTTGTTGGTGCCTGGAGCGACGGCTGCTGGAGATTCCGTCGGCGCGTTCGGGCGGTTTTGAGATTTCCAATAGAAAAATAATCCGGCGAAAATCACCAGGACGACAACTGCGATAATTCCGATGGCTCCCGATTTTCGTTCAGGCGCTTCGGGTGAATCGGCAGCAACTTCCTCTTCAACTGGCGATTTTTCTTGAGCGGGCGGCGGCACGACGGGTGGGGAATCCGTCTCTGGAGCCGCGATTTGAACTTCGTTCTGAAAGGCGTTGGCGATTAGAAAATCATAAGCGGCATTGATTTCCTTGAGTTTTTCCTGCGCCTTTAACTGCAAGCGTTCGTTGCCCGCAAAACGGTCGGGATGCCAGACCTGAACCAAGTCGCGGTAGATGCTTTTTAGGTCTTCCAAAGACGTGCCCGCATCCACGCCAAGAATTTTACGACATCTGGAAATCTCATCCATCACGCCAAATTATTGAGATTTCGCGGAGCAATTAGCAAGTCAATCAAGGGACGAAAAATTTATAACGATAAGAGGCGAAGTTGAGTGAAGTTGCGGACATCTATATTTCTTTTTCCAAGCAGGGCCGCCAACTTAAAATCTGTTGTCAGCACAAAAAATTTTCCCGCGGCCACCTTGCTAATCGCAGTATCGGTCAAACCAAACTCGGGAAAATATTCCTGCTGAGACAATTCTTTTGAAGGGGAATAATGCTCGTCCGATTCCGTGATAAATAATCGGATCACATTGCAAAACTTCCATCGGTCTTTGCCTTTAAGTTTGTCGGAATGATTGCTTACCTCGGTAAGAATGTGTGGAGTTGTGATGAGATTCTTAAAGCGTGAGATAATTTCACAAAGCAGGTCGAAATCCGATTCGGAAAAACGCTGATTTGAAATGGGCTTGAACCTTTGGATTAAACTCCGGTTGGTCAAACCAACCAAATAAAGCATCAGGATATTCGTATCAAGCAGGATGGCCTGCTTGCGATGTTTTCCAAAAATATTTTCCAATATTTCTGAATAATCCGCGCTCATTCCATGGCGCGGATTTTCATCGAAACGACTTTTCCCGTTGTCGCATCCACTTTAAAAATCTTATATTTTGCTTTTGGCCCGCCTAAAAGGAGGCTCTCCAAATTGATATGATTCGATTTGGCCACCTTGGGTTTGCCATTGGGTGTCTCAAATCCTAAAGTAATCAGCCAATATTTTTCATCTTCAGATAACTCCGCTTCTTCCAGACTGAAATTAATAGCCGTTGGAAAAAGTGCCTGAGAATATTCCATCGCAGATTTGGCCGCTTGCCGCACGTCCAATAAGTTTGGCTGTGATTTTACCGAAATCATAGGACAGTTTAACGCAAAGCCCGCTGTTCTGAAAGCCAATTAACCCAAAAACTTTTTCGCGGCGATGGTCGCGTTGTGGCCGCCGAAACCGAACGAGTTGTTCAGGATGGCGTTGACCTTCATCTCGCGCGCGGTGTTGGGGACGTAATCCAAATCGCATTCGGGATCGGGATTTTCGTAATTGATGGTGGGCGGGACGGCATCGGTCTGGATCGCCTTGGCGCAGGCGGCCATTTCAATCGCCCCAGCCGCGCCGAGCATGTGGCCGGTCGCGCCCTTGGTGGAACTCACCGCGAGCTTGCGGGCGTATTCGCCAAAAACGGTTTTGATGGCCTGCGTCTCGCAGATGTCGCCCTGCGGAGTCGAGGTGCCGTGGGCGTTGACGTAAGAGATGTCGGAAGGATTCAGGCCGCCATTGCGCAAGGCCATTTTCATGCAGCGCGCCGCGCCTTCGCCTTCGGGCGCGGGGGCGGTGATGTGGTTGGCGTCGGCGGTGTTGCCGTAGCCGACGATCTCGCAATAAATTTTCGCGCCACGCGCTTTGGCGTGTTCCAATTCTTCAAGCACGAGCACGCCCGCGCCTTCACCCATGACGAAACCATCGCGTTCCTTGTCGAACGGACGGGAGGCGCGTTGGGGTTCGGCGTTGCGGGTGCTCATGGCGCGCATGGCGCAAAAGCCGCCGATGCCCATGGGGACAATCGTGGCTTCACTGCCGCCGGCAAAAATGGCATTGGCATCGCCCATCTTGATTGTGCGCCAGGCTTCGCCGATGGCATGCACGGAAGTCGCGCAAGCGGAGCAGGTGGCGAAATTTGGCCCGCGCAATTTGTGATACATCGAAAATAATCCCGAGGCCATGTTCGAGATGAGCATGGGAATCATGAAGGGCGAAAGCCGGTTCGGCCCGCGCTCGCTTAACACGGTGTGTTGTTCCGAGGTGGTTTTCAGGCCGCCGATGCCGGAGCCGATGAAGACGCCGATTTCATCGCAATTCAGCTTGGACAAATCCATGCCGGAATCGAGCAGCGCGTGGTAACCGGCGGTGACACCGAATTGCGAGAAACGGTCGGTGCGCTTGACTTCCTTGGGATTGGGAAAGCCCGGACCGGGAACGAAATCCTTTATCTCAGCGGCGATTTTGCAATCGAATTCCGTGGCGTCAAAGGAAGTGATCTCGCTGATGCCGCATTTGGCGTTGAGGAGATTATTCCAGAAGGGTTCGATGTGTTGCCCGAGGGAGGAAACCACGCCAATGCCAGTGACAACGATCCTGCGCTCGGTCCAATTGCTTACCATAAAATATAGACGGGGCAGCTTGAGCTGGCGACAGCCAAAACCGCCCCGTGTCAGTTCGTACCGCGGTTAATTATTTCTGCTCGATGTCTTCGATGTATTTGATGACGTCGCCAACGCTCTGCAATTTCTCGGCCTGTTCGTCGGGGATTTCGTGGCCAAATTCCTCTTCGAGCGCCATGACCAATTCCACCGTGTCGAGCGAATCCGCGCCGAGATCCTCGATGAACTTGGCATCGGGCGTGACCTGGTCGGCATTGACTCCAAGTTGCTCGACGATAATATCTTTTACTCTCTGCTCAATAGTTTTTTCAGCCATGGGTTACTCCGTTTCTGTTTATGTAGTGTCTGTCTAAGCCACGTTCCAGAAAGCGTCAAGCCCTGAATCGTGAAAATCTTTCATTGTCTGTGATGTTTTTGCATCGTTGCGGTTGCAAAGCAACCTCTTTTCTGTAGCCACTTCGCGAGGTCGCGTCCAGCGTCAATTTCACATGACCATGCCGCCGTCCACCGTCAAAACCTGCCCGGTGATATATCTGGCGCCCGGACTCGCCAAGAATAGCGCGGCGTGGGCGATGTCTTCCGACTGGCCAAGGCAATTCAACGGGATTTTTTTGAGCAATTCAGTTTTGAATTCCTCTTTCAGCCCGGCGGTCATGTCGGTTTCGATAAAACCGGGCGCGAGCGCGTTCACGGTGATGCCGCGCGAAGCGAACTCGCGCGCGACGGATTGGGTGAGGCCAATGAGGCCGGCTTTGCTTGAGGCGTAGTTGCATTGCCCGGCGTTTCCAATCAGGCCAATGACGCTGGCGACATTAATAATGCGCCCGGAGCGTTGCTTGATGAAACTGCGCGAAAGCGCGCGGATGAAAAGAAAGGCGCCTTTGAGATTTGTGTCGAGCACGGTGTCCCAATCTTCGTCGGCCATGCGCATCAGGAGGCCGTCGCGGGTGACGCCTGCATTGTTGACGAGGATGTCCACGCGGCCGGCGTCGGTGAGAATTTTTTCGGCGGCGGCATTCACGCTGGCGGTGTCGGACACATCCACGGCGTAGGCCCAGGCCTTGCGCCCGAGCGCGCGCACTTCGGCGGCGACCTTCTCGGAATTTTCCGCCGTGCGCGAGACGCAGGCGATGTCCGCGCCTTCGGCGGCGAATTTCAAGGCAATCGCGCGGCCGATTCCCCGGCCCGCGCCCGTCACCACCGCAACTTGATTGGCTAATTGACTCATAAGTTCGAGGGCCGATTTTTTGACAGAACGCGGCGAATGAACAGATTTATTTTTGGATTTATTTTTGCGCGAACGAGAACAAATGTTTTAAGCATTTCAATTTTTTAATTGCGCCACCGTCGCCGCGAGACTGGCTGAATCGGAGACATTCAGCATCTGCGCGGTGGGTTCGATGCGTTTCATGAAGCCGCTCAGGGCTTTGCCGGGGCCGAGTTCGATAAAGCGGGTGAAGCCTTGCGCGAGCAGATAGCGCATGGATTGTTCCCAGCGCACGGCGGAGGTGACTTGTTCGACGAGCAGTTGGTGGATTTCGGCGGGTGTGCCGTGGGGTTGCGCGCTAATGTTGGCGATCGTGGTGGTTTTTGGCGCGCGCAGGGGAATGGCGGAGAGTGCGTGTTGCAATTTTGGTTTTGCGCTCGCCATCAAGGCCGAGTGATAGGCGCCGGCGACGGGCAAGGGAAGCGCGCGTTTTGCGCCTTTCGCCTTGGCGAGTTCGCAGGCGCGTTCGATTTTTTCAGCGACCCCGGAGATGACGAGTTGGCCGGGGCAATTCAAGTTGGCGAGTTCGACGCCTGCTTCGGCGCACGCTTCGCGGGTGGGGGCTTCGTCGAGTCCGATGATCGCGGCCATGCCGCCGCGCGTGACTTCGCAGGCTTCCTGCATGAATTGGCCGCGCTGGCGGACGACCCGCAAGGCGTCCGGAAAATCCATCGCGCCCGCGGCGGTGAGCGCGGTGAATTCTCCGAGGGACAATCCGGCGGTGGCATCGAAAGTGAGGCTCGACACTTGTTCGCGCAGAAGTTGAAATGCAATCCAGCTTACGAGAAAAATTCCCGGCTGCGCATTTTCTGTCTTGGTCAATTCGGCTTCCGGTCCGGCGAAACAAATCTGCGCAAGATCGTAGCCGAGCGCGGCGTTGGCCTGGTCGAACCATGACCGCGCTGAGGGAAAGGCTTCGGCTAAATCTTTGCCCATGCCGACGACTTGCGCACCCTGACCCGCGAACAACAATGCTGTTTTGCTCATAAGTAAAAATCACTAAACCATAAAATGGGCGGAGAGCGAAAGCCTGATTTGATGCCGTTGGTGTGATTTGAATTGACGCAGAGGCGCAGAGGTTCTTGCGGACGGCCACTGGGAGAAGAAATTACACATTTCTGAATGAGTTTTGATTCGTGTTCAATTCGTGGTTTTAAGTCTTTGTTTTTTCTCTGCGTCTCTGCGCCTCTGCGTTAAATAAAGTTTTGAGAAAAGGGGCGAGTTCACAAGAGGCTTTTCCGCAAGTTGCAATCTTCCCGCGGCTGGCCTTAGTGCAAGTTGCGCAAGGCGGGCATTGCAAAGTACCCGCGCAAAATGCCCAACGTATTGAAGCTCAAGCATATTTCTACCGCGTCATTATGTCGGCATTCTTTCAGCTATTTGAGACGAGCTTGGCAACAACAACCAAACCAATAAGCGATTTATGAAAAAACAAATGATTCTAGCCGTGAGCGCCACTACGTTGACGCTCTTTTCCGTCAGTGTTCTGGCCGATAATTTGAACAACACAAATTATCCGAATTCAAATTATCCCGACGCCAATCACTATTCCCGCGACACGGATGCCGCGCAGTTCCATCGGCAGCGCCGCAACGGTGAACTTGGCAAGGCCGACCACCTCATGGGCATGGCCGTAAAAAATGACGCAGGCGAAACCATCGGCAAAGTGAGAGACCTCGCGCTGGATTTACAAAATGGCCGGATTGTTTCGGTCATCGTCGCAGCGGGCGGCGTGATGGGGGTGGACCGCAAACTCGTCGCGGTTCCGCCTTCGCTGTTCACGATTGATGAAGGGAACAAGACACTCCGCACCAGCCTGGACAAGAGCCAGTTGGAAAATGCGCCCGAATTCAAAATGAGCGATTGGAAGAACGCCACGCAAGCCAGTCAGATCCGCGAGTCCTATCAGTATTATGGAGTGCCAACTTATTTCGGCGCATGGTCGGCTTCAAATGAAGACCGCATCAATAATGTCAATAATGTGAATTACACCAGCAGTCCCGTGGGAAATGGCAAAGCGCGCGACCTTACCGGCCAGCCAAATAATACCGCGGACAGCGTGAATGCCGCCGCTAATGCCGCCGCAGTCGCCGATAATTCCAGCACCAATACGGGTTCGCGCGCAGATGCACGGGATTATAGCGGCGCTCCCGCGAACAACTATGCGTCGAACAATTATACAAACAACGCCGGCCTCGGCAATGGCAAGGCGCGCGACGTCAACGGCAATTACACGACGAATTTACCTGATGGAAATGTGGTGAATACGGGCAGCAGCGCCAGTGTTACGCCTTATGCCAATCCCAGCCAGGAAGGCAACCTCAAGCCGCGCGAAGCGGCGGGCATGTATGCGCAACAGGGAACGACCTATTATTCATTCCCAAGTCCTACTGGTGGAACCAACGCTTATTATCATTCAGCCAGTTATTATGACCGCCAGCATCCGCAAAATATTGGTGAAGTAGTGAGTGGCCGGAAGGTGATCGGCTCGACGGTCTATGACAGCCAGAACGAAAAAGTCGGCAAGGTGGAGAACTTCGTCATTGATCTGCAATCGGGCCGCATCGTCGAAGTGGTTTTGGAATCCGGCGGGTTCCTGGGCATCCACGATCAATATACCGCGGTGCCACCACAATCGGTTCGTTATAACACCGGCGACTCGCGCATCACAATGGATGTGACTCGTGATTCGCTGCAATCGTCGCCGCATTTCCGCGACCAGGATTGGGAAACGGCGAACCAGCCGGAGCGGATCAACGACATTTATCGCAGTTATCATGTGGAGCCCTATTTCACGCAGGATGCGGCAGACAACACTGCCCGCAATGTGCGTGACCGCAGCGGCGATACATTGACGCCCGCGGATCAGGGCAATAGCAAGTCCGACATCCAAACCACTGCGCAAATCCGCAAGGCAGTACTGCAAATTGACAATCTTTCAGTGGATGCCAAAAACGTGAAGATCATCACCCGCGATGGTCACGTGACCTTGCGCGGCGTGGTGAACAGCGACCAGGAAAAGCACGAAGTTCTTGAGGCCGCGAAACGCATCAGCAGCACCGGCGAGGTGGACGATCAGTTGGACGTGAAGGGCACCACTCCGATTTCAACGGACTCAGCCAAATAATTGGCCGGGGCCAGCGAAGCTCAACCGCAAGGCTGAGACTAATACGCCCTCCCAGATCCGAAAGGTGCGGGAGGGCTTTTGTCTGCCAGATTTAAATGCTCTGAATGAATACCAGCACTAACGCGCCAGACTTTTTTGAAAAGGTGTTAGCCCATACCCCGGTCGAACATTTTTGGCATGAGACCCCGGTGATCGTACATGCGGGGTTGATTATCATTGTCGCTTTTCTGATCCATCTCTTCGTCAAATTGATTCACGCCATCAGCGAATGGCTCATCAAAAAAGACCAGGCGAAAAAATCCGCGTTCGGGTTCGTCACGGAAAAGCCGAAGTTTGTGACCATCGTGCAACTCGTGGTGAGCGCGGTGACCTTCGGGGTATATTTTATCGCCGTGGGGCTGGTATTTATCGCGCTGTTTCATTTTAGCGATACTTTCCTGAAAACCTATTTGTCGAGCGCGGCGGTAGTGGGACTGGCGCTGAGCTTTGGTTTACAGGGGTTGGTGCAGGACGTGGTGACGGGAGTGACGTTGATCCTGTCGAATGTGATGGATGCGGGCGACATCGTGGATTTGTCCGGGGTGGTAGGTCGTGTGGAGCAAATCGGTTTGCGTTTTACGAAAGTGATCAATTTTTTCAACCAGGAAATTTTCGTGCCGAACCGGAACATCGTGAACGTGGCGCGTTTTCCCCGTGAGGGCGTGTATGCCTACGCCGATGTCCAAATCTCGCGGCAGGCCGACCAGGAAAAAGCTGCGCAGATGGCAAATGACGTGGCCAAAGGCATCTGGTCGCAATTCGGCGCGATCGTTTTGGCCGAGCCGAAGCTTGGGACAATTCAAGTGGCCACGCCGGGCGGATGGAATTATCTGCGAGTGCAATTCAAGATTTGGCCGGGCCAAACTTTGATCGAGACCGCCTTCCGCCCGCAGATGGTGAGCGCCATGAAAGCCTTTGATCCGAATTACGCCGACTGGATGGTTCCGGTGACTTACCGCGCGATTTCGGTCACGGGTGTGCAGGACAAAGCAGCCCTTGGACGCGCCATAAAACTTCAACCGCAGCCGGGAGACGAGAGGGCTCAAGTGAATGTCAGGAACGGCTCGTATTCGGAAGATATGCGGAGGACCCGGTGATAGAAGCGAGTCCAAACTTCGAAGAAAATGGTGCCCACGACAGGACTTGAACCTGTACGATGTTACTCACTAGAACCTGAATCTAGCGCGTCTGCCAATTCCGCCACGTGGGCATCTTGATAACCGAACCCTCAAGATCGCCATACACCATATCAGAGGAAGGTTCATGAACGCAAGCGGCCAATTCAATGCCCTTGGAAATGGGGTGTGATTAGAAGTGGGTGAGATTAATTCCATAGGGACTGCCATTGATGGTTGGCTCTGAGGACGCGGAGATGGGCGATTTGGTCGGCGGAGTCTTTGAGCCAGACCGCGCCAGCCTTTTTGAGTCGGGCATGGAGGACATGGCGGTGCCCGGACTCGATCATGCCGGAGCCGATCGGCAAACCCAAGTTCAGAGCGCGCGGGTAATCCAAGCAGTCCAGCCGATTGCTCAAATAGCGATGACCGTTGCGCACCGGCGCTTCTTCGTCCGGAGTTTCGACCGATTCCAGATGCTCGGCCAGACTTTCAATTACTGGCTCAATGGCTCCCCGCCGCAGCCTTTTCTGCTGTGTCCGGCGCCATTGATCCGGGTGACTGCCCCGACAGCTTGGGGCCGCTGCTCCCAAATATTCGCTGACATGAAAAAAGTCGCACAAAAAGTTTCCTTGCGCCCCAAACACCTCCCGGCTTTGCAACCGAATCCAGTCCGCCCCATCTCCTACCGCGTGAATCTGGCTGTTCAATCCCCAACCCGCTTGGCGTGTGCAGTGCCCCCAGCGCCGCCCGGTTTCTTCCACGCTGCCGAACGTGGCGGCATAAACCGTGGTGGCGCTATCTTTGGCTTGCGCTGCCACCAACCGCATCTCCCTCCATTCCCGGGGACGTTGGCCTTGTCTGGCTCCTGGTTCCACGGTGCAGATCATCGTTCCATCCGTCTCCGCAATCACATGCTCCGCGCCCACAGCCGGCAGCACCCGAAAGGACTGCGCATAGTCCCCTTGCAGTTTTTGCCGCGCCCGCTGGGCGTGTTCCAAAGTGGCCGTCCGCACCGCACTGGCCCCAATCTCAAAGCCATAATGCTCCTGCACACTTTCCGCTGCCCGCGCGAAGGAATGTTCACAGCCGAAATCCGTCAGCACCCGTTCCAACCGCCGGGATTTTCCCCGCGGGGTGACGCCCAATCGCACGGGCAAAGCCCGCAAGTAACTCTTGAGCGGACTGCACCAGATCCGTTCACTCACCGCGACCAATCCAAAAACGCACCACCATTTCAGCGTTTTTTTTTACGGCTCAATACCGTCGCATCCTGACTTTGAGTTCGCGGCTTATACGCTCCTCGGCTCCGACGGCCCATTGGTTCATGGTGGCATTGCCCAAACGTCGCATCTCCTGGATTAATAACTCCTCCACCTCGTCCGCTGTTTTCAGCGGACCCTCCATGCTGCTCGCAATTTCCAGAATGCTTCGCAGTCGCTCCATCATCTCCGGGCGTTGACGCAGTTGCTCGATGAGCCGCGCTTCTTGCTGGCTCAACACCGCCGAACCATTGCTTTTGTCTTTCATCCCAACTGTAATGCACCAAGTGGCTAAATTTGTACATTTTATTCGGCAGAAATCTCAACCTTCTTTTCTCACCCACTTTTAATCGCACCCTTGGAAATGGAATGACCGGTATTACGTACATTGAAGACCAACAAACCGCGCAAAACGAGTCCGCCGAATTCCACTCGAAGATGCGACAACGCCGGCGCAAGCGAAACAAAAGTTGGAAGATGTGGTCGTGGCCCGTCACAAAGACAAACGGCCGGTTCTGAAGCTCGCCTCGAAATTCAGTGAGTACGCCGAAAATATCTACCTGCCATCGGGATGCTAAAGATGCCATGTGCGTCTCGACCATTAAAACCAAAGGTTATTTATGGCCGTGCCCTTGACAGCTAAAATAGGATGGTGAGCGTAACCCGACTGTTTACCCGGCTTGTCCAATAATATCGCATGATCAAGCGCATCACATTCATTGCCCTGGCTGTGTGGGCAGGATTCGCTTGCGAGCGATTATCCGCGCAAACGCCGATCACGAACCGATCAAGTGAGATATTCACCGTCCAATCCGTTTACGTGAATGACAAACAGATGCCGTTACGTCGGAATAGCGTGAACCTGGGAGCGTATCCGGAACACATCAGTTTCTATTTTCCAAGAGGCACCAATTCCTCGCAGCAGCCGATTCGGGTACGGTTCAAATTGGAAGGGTACGATACCAAATGGCATGATTCGCGAGGGGACATGACCTTGACCATCCGGTATTTCAATCGCGCCGGCGATCAAGTGTCGCAGAATATTTTTAACGTCACCGGCGACAGCCCGGGATGGACGGGGTCTTTGCAGACATCACAGTTAAATCATCGCCGAGAAACGCTGGTAATGCCGCCGAAGGCAGCGACGCTAAGAGCGGTTATTTCTTCGGCTGGCCCGGCAACAGCGGTGGGAGTCTATGTAGTGGCCAACTTAACGATTTCTCAAATCACCACAAATTCGCAGCCGGTATTGATATTGGCAACCCCGTCTGATCTCGATTTGAATGAGGAAACCAATCCGACGTTGTCCGGATGGATTCGTGATGGTCTTCACAAAAGCATGGCTAAAATCGTGACTGTGGGGGAGAACCCCAAGCACAAAGCGTTTGCGATTTTGGATGATGATCCGACCAGCCATGCCGAATGGCGTAACATCTTTCGGAATGATGAGCATGTGGTGACTCCGGGAGATCGCCTGGTCGTGGAGTGGGACGAAATGTACAGCATTGGAGACGGAAATGTGACGGCGGCACATTACGATCATCTGCCGGAGGGAAATTATCAGCTTCATGTCGCGGAGGATGACATTTTCGGGAAGCCCACCGGGCGCGAGGGTTTTTTGAATGTAGTGGTGCCGCCACCGTTTTGGATGACGGCATGGTTTGGGGTGATTGTTACTGCATCTGTATTTGCGATTGTTTTGGGTAGCGCGCGTTACCGGGTATGGCGCAGGATAAGACGGGAAATGTTGCACTTAAAAAATCAGGAGGCGCTGCATCGGGAACGGTTGCGGATCGCCCAGGATATTCACGATGATCTGGGCGCGCGCGTGACGCAAATCTCGTTGCTCAGCGCCATGGCTCCGAACCGCGCTTCGTTCCCCGAGCAAGCGCGGGCGGATTTTGACAAGATTTCCCGGGTATCCCGGGAATTGATTTTTGCCCTTTATGAAACCGTCTGGGCGGTGAACCCGGAGAAAGACAACCTGGAAGCTCTGGGCAGTTATCTTTGTCAGCAGTTGGATGAACTGTGCAAGTTGACGCATTTGCGCGGCCGATTTTATGTGCTCGACCTGCCTTCGGATGTAAATATCTCCAGCCAGGTTCGGCATAATATTTATATGGCGGCCAAGGAAGCGGTCATTAACGTGATGAAACATGCCGGGGCTTCGGAGGTGACCGTGCACATGGCTTTTGTTAATGGGCTGCTGACTTTATCCATTCATGATGACGGCTGCGGCATTCCAGCGAGCGGGAGCCGGGCGGGTAATGGGTTGGTAAATATAAAGCGGCGTTTGGAAGACGTGGGGGGAAATTGTGTGATTGAAAGCCGCCCGGGATTTGGAACCACCATCCGCATCGAACTGGTCATTTCATCGTTCAACTCGAGCAACGACAAAACAATTCGTCTTTCGCCGATCCAGAAAATCGCGGCAGAAAAATCCGTAAATAAATCATGAAAAAATCGGTGGTAGTGGTCGAAGATGATCCGGGATTGCGGGAGCAATTAGTGGAGATCCTGGATCAGGCGGCAGACATAAAATGCGTCGGCGCCTTTGAGTCGGCGGAAGAAGCGCTAAAGATCGTTCCGATTCAAAATCCGGATGTCGTCCTAATGGATATTGGATTGCCGGGTATGTCGGGAATTGAGTGTGTGGTGGAATTAAAAAAAACGACACCGAGCGTGCAGATTATCATGGTGACGGTTTATGAAGACAGTGAGCGCATCTTCAGGGCATTAAAGGCGGGGGCCAGCGGTTATCTGGTGAAATCCAGCCACCCTGATGGATTGCTTGATTCAGTCCGGGATTTGTTCGGTGGCGGGGCGCCGATGTCGAGTCATATCGCGCGCAAAGTGGTCATGCATTTTCATCTTCTCGGTCCTGCCGAGACGGAAGGGCAAAATCTCTCGCCGCGTGAAGGGCAGGTATTGTCATTGCTGGCATCGGGACTGACCTACCGGGAAATCGCAAAAAAATTGGAAATTGGAACTGAGACGGTGCGGAGTCATGTGAAAAATATTTGCCACAAAATGCATGTGCGTAATCGAGTGGAAGCAGTGGCAAAGCATCGTCCCAATACTGATTGAAGCTGGGCGCGACCCTCAGGCATCGCTATAAAGAAAGAGTTGGCGATGAGTCTCGAGCGAGTCTTTTTTTAAACTTAATTTTTTATCTTTCTGTATCCGAGTTGCCCTAACGGACGGACAACCAGTTTTTAATCCTCGCGCGGTTGCGAAATTTTCGATTTTTGATTTGCCGAAGACGCAACCACCCTCTCTTCCCCTTCAGGCCCGGTTACCACCACGTGACTTGAATCATTTAAGTGATTGTAGCGCAGTATGTGATGGTTGATTTACGGTTGTATTTATTAGCAACCAGGAAGGTGGGCGTATCCCCACTTTCGGGGATGGTCGGGCAAAAAATTCATTCGCAAATGGGGATGGTGGGGCAGAACGAAGCTAAGTATTCTCACGTCCAGAACTACCTGAAAGACCCATGCGGCGCATTATTGCGACGATTAATTGTACGAATTGCATAAACACCAAATAACTCGAACTGCGCACCACCGTCCAATCAACCACCACTCTTACAACACGCATGAACACACCATCCCACTTAAAACAAAACATACCGCCAGCCGGTGGTCCTGATCAGCCTTCGTTTCTATTTCTCAAACTTTTTTTGGAACGCATGAAACGACTCAATTATTTTTCTTCAGCCGCATTTTATTTACTGGCGGTGGCCGCACTGTTTTCGACGTTTGACGTTTCAGCGGCGCAGTTGACGTGGGATGCGGGAAATACCACTGACGGCGCGGCAATCGAGGCCGGAAGCGGTGCCTGGGACACGAGCACAACCAACTCGAACTGGAATCTCAGCGGCACGAACACATTTTGGACGCAGACCGCCACGACCACGCCCCTTAATGGCGCGACGTTCGGCGGCGTGGATGGGACGAACGGCACCTATCAAATCGTCGTAGATCAAGGGCAGGTAAGCGCCACGAACCTCACCATCAGCGCCAACGGATATGTGTTTTCCGGGTCGCCAATTTTTGTGAATGGCGCCGGGAGCAAAAATAATTTTGTAATCACCGACGGCAAGAGCGTGGTATTCAGCAACAACATCACCGGAAGCGGCAACTGTGAATATCTTTTGGGAAGCAACGGCGCTCCGGCATCAGTGACGATCCTGGGCAATGTGACCGGTTTTACGCCGACCTTCAGCAGCACCAATGGAAGTATCCTTTATCTCGCCGGGACCAACAGTGCGTCAATCGGAAATATTTTGGCGGACGTTCGGCAGACTAATGGCATTTACAATTCGGGTTCCGCTTTTGTTATTGGAAGAAACGGCGGCAGTCTAACGCAGCCCTCCAATGCGACCGGCTCGTTCACCATTGATGGCCCGGCGACAGTTTTGAACCATACCAGCGATTTTATTTATCTTGGCCGCCAGTTGGGCAACGGCAACACACCCTGGAATGCCACGCTCACCATCCAGAACGGGGCGACGGTGAACTATCAGATCAATGCCAACAACAATAACCTGGGTCTCGCCTTGCCCCGGGTCGGCTCCAGTGGAGCCAACTGCAAGTCTCAGGTATTTATGAATGGCGGCACGTTGAACATGGGACCTGGCACCGAGTCTCCCCAATTAGCGCGGCCGATTTTTCTCTCGAACGGTGGCTCTGCGGTGGGGCAGAGCGACATTGTGGTCCAGTCAGGTGGTGTGATTAATGCCTGGAGCGGAATCCAGATCGGCGGCACCGGAACCTACAATGGCGGAACTGCGGCTTACACCAATTCCGGCGGCTTTCTGTATCTTGGCTCGATCGGCGGTGGCGGTGGATTCCGGTATGGCGCTTTGGTTCCTCCAACCAACTTTGTTTCATTATCCGGCGGCACGCTGGGTGCGTTGCAGAACTGGTTTTCGTCCGTTCCCATGATTCTTGACGGTAATAATGGGAATATTACGTTCCAAACCGCGGACTCCTTCGGCGATGCTTTTAATATTTCATTGTCGGGAAATCTGACGGGGCCTGGAGGCTTGAATAAAACCGGCGCAGGTATCTTGACCTTGACGGGCACGAACAACTATGCCGGTTCGACCGTGGTCAGCAACGGAATTTTGGTGATCCCCACCGCCAACTCTCCCGTCAACGGCGCAGTGGTCCTGGATGGAAGTTCAGCCGGTTCCGGACTGCCTCTGGTTTCAAACATCGTTTCCAGTGTGGGCCAAACCTGGACCATTACCAACCTGACATTTAGTTCCGGCACGCCGACGCTATCTTTTGAATTTGGCAGTCTCACACCCAGCACGGCCACGGCGGCGATCACGGACAATGGAGATCTCGCGTTCACCGTCATGCCGAACATCGTGATTGACGGCACCGCGCTCGCGATCGGCGATTATCCGCTCATTCGATATACCGGGACGCTTTCCGGCGAGCCACCGACCGCACCCTCGCAAATGCCCGGCAATGTCACGGCAACGATTGTCAATAACACGAGTGCCAGGACGATTGTTCTGCATGTGACCAGCGGACCTGTGCCAAGCCTGCTTTGGAAAGTGGGCAACGGCTTCTGGGATTTCACGTCGCCTAATTGGCTGCCATCCGGCAGCGTCACTGCCACCGATTATCAAGACGGCGAACCGGTTCAATTCGACGACACGGCCTCCGGAACTTCGCCGATTACCGTGACGCTAAATACCACGGTCAATCCTTCAAGCATAACCGCGATCAACGCCACCAAGAGTTACATCATCTCCGGCACTGGCGCGATTGGCGGTTCCACCGGCCTGTCTGTATCGGGAACCGGTGGATTGACGCTTGCAACCAGCAATACTTACACCGGCGGCACCACAGTCACCGGTCCAGGGCGGCTGAACATCAACTATGGCGGCGACGGCGCGTCGGATTCCGCCATTGGTTCCGGAACGCTGACTCTCAACACCGGCGCGAAACTCGACAACACCAGCGGTCACTCCGTCGTTTTGAATACGGCGTCTCCGATCGCGATGAATTGGAACGACGACTGGACTTTTTTGGGCACGTCCAACCTGGATCTTGGTTTCGGAACGGTGACATTGGGCAATGTCAATGTGGTATTGACGGTTGTTTCCAATACCCTGACGGTGAATAACCAGATCGCGGATAACGGACAGGGGTTCGCCTTGACCAAGCAGGGCAACGGCGCACTGACACTTTCCAATGCGAACAATTATTTCTCGGGTGGCCTAGACCTTGAAAATGGCACGTTGAATTTCAATGCGGATTCGGCTGGCCAGGGACCATTGACCATTGGCGGCGGCGTGCTGGACAACACCAGCGGCGGCGACGTCTTACTGACGTCGCCCAGCAAGCTGGATCTGCAGGCCAACTTCACCTTCAATGGCACCGGGAATTTGAACCTGGGAGGAGAGCAGACGACGATTGGCGGGGCTCCGCAAATAATTACGCTCAACGGGACCGGCGCTTTGGAAACCGATGGCGCTTTCCTGGGGGGCAATCGCGCCACCACTGTGATGGGCACCGGCCAATGGATCATTGGCGGCACTCAGAATAACAGCGGCCTTGGGCTGACCATCAATGGTGGCACCGTTTACTTTAACAAATCGGGTGGCAACTCGGTTGGCGGCGGCAATCCGGTAGTGATCAATACCAATGGAAGTGTGGTGATTTTGAACCCCACCTTTACACAGATTGGGACAACCACCCCAATGACTTTGGGCGGCGGCTTATTTGACATAAATGGCGATACGGAAACGATCACCACGCTGACTTTTAACGGCGGCATATTTAAGGACAGCGCGGACAACGCCACGGCAGAATTGACCACGAGCACGAGTTTTGTCCTCGGGGCCAGTAATTGCGTCATCGAAGTGGATGGAACGAACGGTATCCTCGACATTCCCGGAGGAATCAGTGGCACCGGCTCCTTTATCAAAACGGGCCCTGGCCAGCTCGTGCTTCTGGGAACCAACACCTATACCGGTTCGACCACCATCAGCAACGGCACCATCGCCTTATCAGGCGTGGCGGCTTTCACGGGTTCTTCGATTGTGCTGGCGACCACCAACGCGGTCATTGATGTCAGCGCCGCTTACGATACGAACGGCAACGCTACCGACGAACTGGTATTGACAAGTGGCCAGACGTTAAGCGGTATCGGCAACATCAACGGCAGCCTGACGAACTCACCCGGATCCACAATCCTTCCGGGCACGCCATCGTCGGTCGGCACACTTTTTGTGACGAACGATGTCAATGTGGGCGGGGCTTTGACCCTCAATGTCAATCGCACCAACACGCAGACCAGCAGTTCGCTGGTTTCGGTGACGGGAACCGCCAGTTATTCAGGCGTCCTCAACGTCACCAATGTCGGCCCGACCCTGCATGTGAACGATAAATTCCAGTTGTTCCCCTCAGCGGTCACGACTTTCAGCGGGGTTAATATCGCCACCACTGATGCCGGTGGATTGGTTTATACGTGGCAAAACAATGTGGCGATTGACGGCTCCATCAAAGTGCTCACGGTCGTCAATCCGGTGAACACAAATCCCGCGCCGATCGGCGTGCTTCGGGTTGGAAATACATTGACGCTCTCGTGGCCGACGAACCAACTCGGCTGGCGGTTGGAGTCCCAAACCAATTCGATGGGTGTGGGAATCACAACCAACTGGCTCACGGTGCCCGGCTCGGCGAGCGTAACTTCCACAAACTTCACCATCGGTACCAGCAGCAATGTGTTTTTCCGGCTGGTTTACCCATAGGAAAAATATTTGGCGGCGGTCAGGAAATGATCGCCGCCATTTTGCAGGCTCATGCGGTGACACGGGGATGTTTGGGTTGAGCATCCCCGTGTAACCATCGCGAAAAAATAAAGATTTAAATTTCAGATTCAACCAGCGGTAAAAATATTTAACCTGATTACGGAGAGGTAACATGATATTTCAATTGAATCGCGGTCACGAAAATCTTCAGACAAACAGGGATTTAAATTTAAATCGGTTGGCAGGCAGGGAACGGGCGAGAGTGGTTGCGGGGGCGTTCACGCTCATCGAATTGTTGGTGGTGATTGCCATCATTGCCATCCTTGCGGGACTGCTGCTGCCGGCGCTGGCAAAGGCCAAGCAAAAAGCTCTCAAGACGCAGTGTCTCAATGACGTGAAGCAGATTTCCCTGGGCTTTCTGCTCTACGTGGATGATTATGCCGGTATCATGCCAGCCGATGCTTCACGCGGCGCCGGCTGGCACACGGAAGACTGGATTTACTGGAATGGCCAGCCCTTTGCCAACGGCCAGATAGCAAGGGAAATAAGGACGGCAAATTCGACGAACATTTTCCGTTGCCCCATGGACAAGGACAATTCGGGACGGAAAGACAACCAGTCAACCTACTATTATAGCTATTCCGTAAATGGACAGGATTCCGGCAGCTCCACAACCAGCGGCATGGCTTCATCCTGGAATGGCACCACCGGCAACGGTTGGCTTCCTTACCGGTTCTCCAGTGTGGTCAACCCGTCCGCGAAAATCATGCTGGCAGAGGAGCCGACCAAGACAACCCCGGATGAAGAGCCCGTAGGTTGGACCGCAGACGTCATTGTGGATGGCCGTTGGGAGCCGGGCACTACCGTGGGCGCGAGTGACACTATTACAGTGCGACATTCCGGAAAAGGGAATATCGGTTTTGCCGATGGACATTCCGAGACGGAAGATGCGCTTTTTGCGATCCAACAAAGCCACATTGACCCTTCCTACTAATATATCCAAACGCCCAATCCTTCGGCAGGTTGCTACGGAGCAAAATTTTCTGACCGCAACTTAGCCAAAATTTCTTTTACACAATTAAAATCGTATCTCTTGAATCTTAAGTCGTACTTATCATGAAAGCACATTTGAACCGCCGTTCCTTTATCAAACGCACCGCAGTAGCCGCAGGTGCGGCGTCCGCAGCAGGCATTTTTCCAGTCAACCTCCTTGCCCAAGGCCGCCATGCCGCGGGCGATAAACTGAATTGCGTCCAAATTGGCGCGGGCGAACGCGGCTTTCAGGAGCACATTCAAAAACAGGCGATCGGCAGGCTTTCCCAGAACCTTTATGCGGTGGTGGATCCCGATGAAAAAAAACACGCCGCGGTGCGCGCGTGGCTTCAGCGGAGCCATTTGGACCCGTCGAAGACGCAGTTCTTCACCGATTATCGAGAGATGTTCGACAAGTGCGGCAGCAACCTTGATGCTGCATTCGTCGCCGCGCCGAATCATCACCATGCCACGGCATCCGCGATGGCGTTGAATCACGGTATCAGTGTCTATTGTGAAAAGCCGCTCTGCCATGATGTCGCCGAGGCGCGGATGTTGCGCAGGCTGGCCGCCAAATATCCCAAACTCGCGACTCAAATGGGCAACCAGGGCCATTGCGAAGAGGGCTACCGCAAATTGTGTGAGTATGTTTGGGCGGGCGCGATCGGCAACATCACCGAAACGCATAGCTGGACCGATCGCTCCAACGGTGGGGTCGGGCCGCGTCCGCCGGTTTTGCCGGTGCCGGAAGGCATGCGGTGGGATTCATGGATCGGCCCCGCGGCCTATCGTGATTATCATTCCGATCTGCATCCGCACGAATGGCATGGATGGTATGATTTTGGGAATGGCTCCATTGGCAACATGGGCTGCCATGTCCTGGATGGGGTTTATTGGGCGCTCAAGCTGGAGCATCCCGACAGCATTGAACTGGAGCAGGTGCGCGGGGGCACGGATGAACGGTATCCGACCGGCAGCCGGGTGCGGTGGGATTTCCCGGCGCGCGGGGAGATGCCGCCGGTCAAAGTTTATTGGTACGAAGGGCTGAACCCAAACACGACCGCAAATTCAAATGGCATCATGCGCACCGCTGGCGGTTCCGCCCGCAACCTGCCGCCGCTTTATTTTGAATTGCAGAAACAATATCCCGACGAAGAGTTCGGCAGTAATGGGACCATTTACGTTGGCGAGAAGGGTTATTTGTACACCGGGACTTATGGCGAGCAGATGCACCTCGTTCCGCGGGAAAAAATGGTTTCGACACCGAGTCCCGCAAAGACACTCGCGCGCCCGAAAGATTCGTTCACGGACTTCATCAATGCGGTCCGTGAAGGCCGCGCGAACACGGCGATACCTTTTGAATACGGCGCGCAACTGACTGAGTTTGTCCTGCTCGCAAACCTTGCCATGCACGCCGGCTTGCATAATAAAGTCGAGTGGGACGGGCCTGGCATGAAGGTTAAAAATATTCCGGCCTTGAACGACTGGGTGCAGCGCGATCATCGTAAGGAATGGCGCGTTTGAACGGGGTGGAATGGAGAATGGGCATTGATTTCGTTGAGGGAATACGTTCTCAATGTTCACAGTGACTTCGGTCGAAGTCGGCGGAGCTGTAAGCGCCTCGCGCTCGTGCTTGCTTCTGAAGCCCGCCGCTAATTGGTTTCCTTGGATTAGACGTTCGCTTCGCGATTTGTGGTCTCGGCGATGAACGTGACCAAAGGAAGCAAACTCGCCTATGTCAAACTGAACGGTCAAACGCCTTGCCAATTCCCCGCTGGTGGCAAATATTGTGTTTGTGCAGAACGGCACAACACGGATGACAACTTTCAAGCAATACGACAACTTGAACCGGCTGACTTCCATCCTCAGTTCCAATGCCTCGTCGGTGATTGACGAGCATAATTACAATTACAATCAGGCGAAGCAGCGCACCAGTGTGACCAATGCGGATGGAACGTATTGGGTGTATCAATACGATGCTTTGGGCCAGGTAACCGGGAGTTAAGCATTGGGGAGATGGCAGTGCGGTGGCCGGGCAGCAGTTTGGATATGCGTTTGAAATTTGAAGGAAGGATGCTCGATGGGTTCAGTTTGCGATTAAACCGCAAAAAACGGAATGCTATTAAACATAGCTTGCTATATGTTTTTATAACAATGTTCACGATTGTAGCTTATATCGGACTTTGGTTTGCTTCTGTTTTTATGATGCTGTTACCTTTTGACATTTTGGCAAACACGCGGATAAGGCCGCACTCAATTAGCTATTGGATTTGGGCTATGTTGTTTTTATCGGTTGATTTTATCTGGATCATTTTTTTGACTACTCGTAATGTTTATCTTTTTAAGTATCAGAACAAAATTAATTTGGATTTCGTTGTGTCCGAATTGGGATCATTAATGGCATTAGCGTGGTTGATATATCTTTTATGGAATGGCGAAACTCCTCTTCAATAAAAATTAGAATTTGATACGCCTGCCTTGGCACGGATGATGCAAATTAAAGAATCGCGTTTGGACGGTTTCTCTACTTCAAACACGGCACAAAGAAGCAAAGCTCGCCCGCGTCAAACTGAACAGTCAAACGTCTTGCCAATTCCCCGCTGGTGGCAAATATTGTGTTGCGCAAAAGCGGCACTGTGTTGAGCTTTAGCTGTTGGCTATTTGTTTCTTCCGCAATGAACATAGAAGATGTTTTAGAAGAAAAATTGAAGGGCGAGACGCGCTTCACTTCAGCCAAGGCCGATCTTGATATTCTGGCCCCGGAACATTTTGTATCCATGGTGCGGGGTAAGACAGACGTAAAAAATACGGGAATCACGCGAGAGTGCAGAGTAGAAATTTTTACCAGAACTGCGGCTAAGGTTCTAAGCCTATCCGGCGTGTTTGGATGTCGTGGCGCCGGATGGCTTGACTCGTGCGAAGTCGTCTTACTCAACACGGGAAATCGCACTCTGGTTTGGAAGCGTAAAGGAAGACAAGGGGATATCTTCATTGATGGAAGAAAGGCAGGAAGAATCGAGTTTGGATGGTCTTTTACGGCACGCATACATAGGTTCTGCGTCGGTATGGTTAGCAGGACAGCCATTTTGTAGGGTGGTTTTGCCATTTTTCGGCCCCGCGTGTCCCCAACCCCATGACTGCACAGGGCATTTCATACTCGCAAATGACCGGCAAACGATAAAGTTTGTGATAAATCCCAAAGACCCAAACGGTTCCAATATCTCGCTGAAATCGGGACTCGCCTGGGGTTTGGCTAGATTGCGCGGGCACAACTTGCCTGTTCCTTCGCGATCTCAGCCTGGTTTGACGATACCAGATGACGGAACCATTTTTTATTCCTCCGACAAGGGGGTTTTGGCCCGGCTTTCAGAAGAGCAACGCCTAATACTTCTCAGTTTTGCGGTCTGGCCATGGTCTCTTAACAAGGGGATTGGAATATAGTGTGGTTGTGCGGTTAGCATCCGCCGGTTGCGTTTTCGAAGTCAGCCTGATCGCAAGCGTCGCCTACTTCGTGCTGGCTCCCTGGGCACTGATTGGTTTGTCTGTACGAGACGATCTCTTCGCGATTTGTGGTTTCGGCGATGAAGGCGACACGAGGAAGCAAAGCGCGTCTGCATCAACTAACAGTCAAACGCCTTGCTAATTTTCCGCTGGTGGCAAATATTGTTTTGCGCAGGGCGGCACGACTGGATGACAACTTTCAAGCAATACGGTAACTTGAACCGGCTGACTTCCCGGTATGGCAATTATTTTAGGGCGCAGGTTTCCATCACCAACGGCAGCGGCCTGGTCTGGCAGACGCTGAGGAATCTGACGGTCTTAAACGAAGGAACTAATTACACGATCCTGACGAATGTTGCCGGAGATGTGTATGTGTCGCATACAGGAGTGTCCTGTGAACTCGTTCGTCCCTCGAAGGGATCAGGCCAGCAAGACTACTCGTCTCCTATCCCATGAATAGCCACACTTTGGAAGATCCGATCAAGGTAAATGGGCATTACAAAAATATGCCCGCATCGCTATCATTCTCACGGTTTGTTTTTGACGAGTTGCATCCCTAGTTGACTGCGCAGTGGCGGTGTCGGCGTGCGATTATATGTTTAGCTCAAACATCTGTTTGGGGCTCGACGAGGTAAGCCGGTTTATCGCTGGAATCGAAAAGCTGATCCAATGCAATAGTGGCACGGCGAACCTTTATGGCTACTCTCAGGAGAGCAAGATTTCAATTATGGCGTTGGAAGATGCGCCTGGTGAGATGATTGTTGGAGGCGTGATTGCTATCCAACCTGGATGGCCTGATGACGAGATTTATCCAGCTGGCCGCGTTCCAATCGGTCAGAACGCTTCTGGTATGATATTCTCGTTTGGCGGTTTTCAGACAGACCAATCATACCTTCACGACGTCTTGGTGTCGTTCAGATTGCTTGCACGAGACCTCGCGGCGACACGCAAATAGAACTCGTACAAGCAACCAGAGCCCGCGGGGACTAAGGAAAATTAAACGCTGGAACCGTTGGGCTTCCCAAGCCCGCCTGCGTCAAACTGAATGACCAAGCGTCCTGCACGCCTTGTGGCATTGTGCGGGTTAACTCGGAAGGGCTGGGGAGATGTTTCACTCTGCTCCTTCGGTCCGAACTTCGGTTATGGCTGCGACCGCTCAGGCAAGCGCCGAAAATTGGGTTGGGTTGTCTTGCCGAGAATGAGTTGTTAAAGCAGCGCGACTTCGCGGCAGGCAAACTGAGCAATCAATATTTTCAGTGCGCGAATGGGGGATTGCGCGGGATCGTGGTGGCAATGCGCGCGATTGTGGGGTTAATTCGACCGAAAGGCGTCAGTTGGTGACGTCGAAGGTGGTGCTTTGTTCGCGGATGGGGAGATAAAGTTTGTACCATTCTTTTTGGGCGTCGCTGTCGGTGTAGGCTTTGAGCGCGTCTTCGTCTTTGAATTCCACGGCGATGACGTTGGTCTTTTTTACTTTGGCTTCGGCGAGGTTTTGGACTTTGAGCGATTTGGTCCAGACGCGGAGAATGCCCGGGTATTGGCTCGGCAATTTTTGCGCGCCATCGAGGACGGCCTGGATTTGCGCGGGCGTGGCGTCAGCCTTGAAGCCAACCGTGATGAAGTGAATGACGGATTTGGGGGCGTCGGCAAAAGCGTTCGTGGCGATCAATCCGAAGGCGAGGGCTAAGGTCAGGAGTGTTTTCATGGGCTGAGAAGAATGGGTAAAATGTTTTTGGTGCGTGTTGATTCGGCGACGATTATTGGCTGGGCGGGAGGAAGTTGTCAAGGCGGTCACCAATAGAGATAATTCGGGTCGGGCAACGGGAAGCCCGCATAGAGCGGCGTAGTGGATGGGAACGTAAAATATTCCACGTGGCCGTCTGCGTAGAGCATGTTAAACCGGCGCTGGCCTTTGTAGTTGTGCCACCACGAACTTGAATCGGCATTGAGATTGTACGATTGATTTTCCCATTCCCAATCTCCCTGGATGACCTTATTGCCCGAGTTGCGCGCGATCTGGCTTGCAGTGATCGGCGTTGCCGTGCCGGCGTAAAAAGACAGCGTGTCCACGGTGATATGCTGGACGCGCCAAGCATCTACGTCATGCTCCGGGCAATAACTGTTGCCATACTCCAGGAAACAATTTTTTGCCATGTAATTGGCGTCGCCTTTATCGGCGGGGCATTGCCACGCGTTCACCGCGGGAACATATTTATTCAACGGGCGATTGTTATAATCATTCGTGATGCCGAAGGACGCGCCCACCGAAGCATCGAGTGAAAAAGTGCCTTGCTGTCCACCCGCCGCGCCCCAGCCGCGAATGCGCGGGTAAGTGTCCGCGTTGTCGCTCACGTACATCGCCCAGCCCAGCCCGATCTGATGTTGGTTGCTGGAACATTGGACCCGCTTGGCGTTGGCCTTCGCGCGCGCCAGGGTAGGCAGGAGCAACCCGGCCAGAATGGCGATGATGGCGATGACCACGAGTAACTCGATCAACGTGAACGCCGAGTTAGTGTAAGCACGAAGCTGCAGGCGAAGCGTTTCCGCGAAAGATTTTCGCAAGTAAAGCGTTTTCATCGTGCGACGACCATGGTGGTTCGTTTCAAGCTGCGTTATTCGGAACTTCATCGGCCAAACGTGTTGGTACTGCGGGCGGCCAATCTTGTACTCCTCCATAAAAAAAATCACTAAAAAACATTCGTGATAATTAAACCCATCCAAGTCCCAGGTAATTACAGTAACTCAGCAAGGACTTAGTAACTCGCTTTTGACGCTTAGCCCAATATTTGGCCGGTCTAAGCGAGCGTCTCGCCGGAGATGAGTTGGGGGATGATGCGGTAATCACGGGCGCGGGCGTTTCCGCCGGAGACCATTTCGAGGACGACCCGCGACAGCTTGTGCGCGAACAAAAGCGGGTCGGCGTGATAACGCGCCACGGAGGGCACGACATATTCCAGAAATGAGTCGTGATCGCGGGCGACCAGCGCCGCCGCTTTTGGAAATTGCACTCCGCGGCGCACGAGATGTCCGAGCGCAGTCAGCGCATGAGTGGGCCGCGAAACCAAAAATGCCGTTGGCCGTCTTTTGCGTTCGAGCAAGCGATCCAGCCGCGTGCAAATTCCCGCGACCGTTCCGTCGTGTTGCGCGACGATGGCCTCAACGTCATTTCCAGCCGCTGCGCCAGCTTCCAGAAAACCATGTTCGCTTTCGAGGTCGCCACCGGCGATGGATCGAGGATTCAGCAACGCCACGCATTTGTGGCCACGTGCGAGAAAACATCCCACCGCATGGCGGCAAGTGGCCCGATAATCCACGTCCACGGAAGGCAGGCCGACATCGGAATAGCGGGAACCGGGAATGACCGCCGGGAGTCCGTGGGCGGAAAACCACATCTGCATGGCGTGAGTCGAGAGATAAAGCAACCACGCCGCGGGCCGCAGCCGCGTGGTCAATTCGGACAACCCGCGATCCGGCCGCGCGGAGTAACAGTTGCGCTGGGTGATGAAATCCAGCGTATAATTTTCCTTGTTCAAGGCTTCGCGCAATTCATCAATCCAAAACAACACCCTCGGATCCACGCCCTGCAAGGGTAGCGGTGAAAGAATCACCACCTGGCGGCTTCGCGCCATCAGGCCGCCCTTTTTTTCCGTCACGATCAAATGCCGCCGCCCGCGGCTGCCCGTGATCAAACCTTCATGCGTCAAGCGCGCGAGCGCGGCGCGCAGGGTCATGCGGCTCAAGCCCAGTTGCAGGCAAAGTTCCCGTTCGCTGGGCAGTTGTTCGCCGCCTGGGCGGGTCGCGATGTGCTCCTTGAGGATCGCGGCGGTTTGCGCGACCAGCGAAAGTCTTTTGGGCGGGCGGAGCATGGTGTTGGATGAATAACCAAATACGGAGGTGAAGTCACGACGGAACGTGCCAGGGAAAAACATCATTATCTGGACAAGGAGAGAGTGCGTCGGGTTGGTGGTTGTTCGTGAATGAGAGGCCGCGGGTTGGTTGGAGGCAACTGGTCTAATAAAAAGATACGTTCAAGCCGCTTGTTGTCGTGCGGCTGTCCATTAACTTTATCGTGACCACAGCAACCAACCAAACGTATGAATACTTCAACTGCCTCCATCGCTCGCGCTGCCGCAAATCTTGGGATGTTCGTAGCGCGGCGGATTCGGTTGTCTCTCCCGATCACGCGGCTGGCGGCCTTGGCGATTGGTTCGGCCATTTCGGTTCAAGCCCAGGAAATCGGCTATTGGCACTTTGATGAAAAAGCGCCGGGCAACACGTGTGATACCAATACGGGCGCGATCATTGATTCCAGCGGGAACGGCCACAACGGCACGGCCGGGGTTGCGATTCCGTACGTGACGGGCAGCCCAGGTTACGGCAGCACCTCGGCGCTGACGTTCAATACAAATAGCAATGATCGCATTCTCGTGCCGGACGCCGGCACCAGCGGCGTGTTCAATTTTGCTTCGAGCCAGAGTGTGACCATGGAGGCGGTCATCCGTTCCGCCAGCACCGGCCAGGGCGGCAGCGCCAATATTATTTCCAAACAAGGCGCGGTCGTGGGCAGTCCGATTCCCGGCGAATGGTATTTCCGTCTCTTGAACGGTAAACTTCGTTTCTCGGCGAACGACGGCACCGGTTTGCGGACGGCCAATGGCGTTACCCTCATCAGCGGCGATGGCAAATGGCATCATGTCGCCGCGGTTTATGACGCCAGCGCGGCGCAGTTGCGGGTCTATTTGGATTATGTGCTCGAAGGCACGGCCAGCACGACGTTCAGCGCGATCGTGGGGAATACCAACGACCTGTGGCTCGGCCAGCAAAACAATGGCGGCGCCAAGTTCGATGGCGATATTGATTTCATCCGCTTTTCCTACGGCGCGCTCGCCCCGACCAATTTTGTCCAGGCCTCCACAACCATCGCCAATTTGTCCCCGACGAATGGTTCGATCTTCGTTTCGTCCTCCACACCGGCGAGCTTCACGGTCGGATCGTCGGCTGGAGTTCAGGCCAGCAATATCACGGTAACGGTCAATGGCAGCAACATCACGAGCCAGTTGGTTTTGTCCGGCGATAACAACAGCCGCACCGTGACGCTGCCGCCGCTCACGGCCAATGTGCTTTACAACATCAATATTTCCGCCGTGGACAGCACCGGTTTCCAACTCAATCAACCGTGGTCCTTCGACACGTTTGCGAATGATGATTTTTCCTTCGAAGGCGAGGACTACAATTTTGGCGGCGGCCAGTTCATTGATAATCCCGTGTTGACCAGCGCGGACGGGCCCAACAGTTATCTCGACCAACTCGGCATGGAGGGAATTGATTATCATCAGATCAACACACCAGTGTTGACCCAATATCGCATCGGTGATCAGGTGGGCACGGCGGTATGCCCGGACACGTTGCGGCAAGCTTATATTACTGCGCAGGCTTCGGACCCCGGCGTGGCGGATTATATGGAGCGCGACAATGCGGACACGGAATGGCTCAATTATACGCGCACGTTTCCGGCGGGCACTTATTATGTATATGCGCGCCTGGCCAACCCGGGAACGATTCCTTCGGTGATTCAAATGGACGAAGTCACGTCCGGCAGCACGACCACCACGCAGACCACTTCGCCCATCGGCGCTTTCCGCACGCCGCCTTCCGGCAGCACGACCGATTATGAATTTTCACAACTCACCGATGCGCTTGGCAATGGAGCGACAGTTTCCCTGAGTGGAGAACGGACTTTGCGGCTGACCTATGTCACGGCGGGCGCGAATGTTTTCCTGAACTATCTCGTCTTTGTTCCGGTCAATGGTACGGCGGCGCCTTTCATCACGTCGCTTTCGCCTATCGCGGGGGCTGGCAATGTAACGTCGGGAACGCCGCTGCAAATTTCCCTGCGCAATGCGGACACGACGGTCAATACCGGCACCATTCAACTTAAAGTGGACGCGAACGCGGTGACGCCATCCGTCACGCCCACGAGCCTGGGCGCGAATATTTCTTATACTCCGGCGAGTCTCGCAGTTGGATTGCACACGGCCACTTTGTTGTTCACCGACAGCGCGGCCAACACCGTGAGCAATCAGTGGTCATTCTTCCTCGCAAGCCAACCGGTGATGGCCTACTGGAAATTCAATGAGCAAACTCCCGGCAATCTCGCGAGCACGAACACTGGCGCAATCCTCGATTCCAGCGGCAATGGCCACAACGGCACGGCGAATGTTCCCATGAGTTATGTCGCGGGGAGTTTCAATTTCGGCAACAGCCCGGCATTGCGTTTCACGACCAGCAACGATCATGTTTTGGTGCCTGACCTGTCCGGCGTTTTCGTGTTCACGAATTCGTTCACGATGGAGGCGGTTGTCCGCTCGACCAACAACACCTCGACGATGGGCGCGATTCTCGCCAAGAACGGCACGACGGATGGCGAGGGCGAATATTGGTGGCGGTTTCCGGGCACGGCCGGCGGCCAGCAGGAGTTTGGAATGGACGGCGTTTTCCTGGTCGGCACCAACGTGATCAATGACGGCCAATGGCATCATGTGGCGCTGGTCTATAACCAGACGAACAACCTCGTGCAGCTTTATGCGGATTATCAGGTTGAAGCGACGGCCACCCATACTTTCACCAATGCGATTGGGCGCCCGACTGATTTGTGGCTCGGCAGTTTCATCAATGGCGGCAGCGAACTCGATGGCGATGTGGATTTCATCCGCATCAGCAGCGGTGCGTTGACGACGAACCAGTTCGTGCAAAAGACTGCTGCGCTTCAGCCGGTCGCGAGTTCGTTTCTCCCGGCCAATGGCGCGAACAATGTTTCGCCGACTCCGTTGATCGAGGCGGTGTTTCAGAATCGCGATACTTCCGTGGCGTTGAATACGCTCAAGCTATCGGTTGACGGCAACGATGTGACTTCCGCGGCGACCACATCGTCGTCCGGCACAACCTCGCAAGTGGATTACACACCCGCCACGCCGCTGTCCGCCGGCGCGCATACAGTGGTCGTCACATTCAACGACTCCGCCGTTCCCGCGAACATGCTGTCGAATACCTGGAGCTTCACGACCATCTCGACCATTCCGGTGCTGGCGTTGTATCAATTCAATGAGAAGCCCGTTGGCAGCATGGCGGACCTTGCGCCGGGAGCGATCGTGGATTCCAGCGGCAACGGCCACAACGGCTCGATTTTCCTGAACGGCGGCGTTGATCCGACGTATGTGCTCGGTGAAACCAATTACGGCGGCACTCCTGCGTTGAACTTCACTTACGAAGCGACAGGCACGAACATCATCATCGTTCCTGACACAGCCAACAAAGCGTTCAACTTCAACCGCAGCCAGAGCATTACGATGGAAGCGATCGTGCGCACCAGCGCCAGCAGCCAGTCGGGCGTGGGTTGCATTCTGGCGAAGCAGATCGCGAATCCTGGCGAATGGTATTGGCGTATCGCGGCGACCGGGTTGCAGCGTTTCTCCGCGAACAACGGTGAGATTCTCAAAACCGTGAACAGCCTCACCTCAGTCTATGACGGCCAATGGCATCACATCGCGGCGGTCTATGACGGGTCCACGCAGCTATTAAAAGTCTATCGCGATTACAAATTGGATTGCACTCCCGTGCCGTCAACGTGGACGACGTCCGCGCTGGTGGGCAATACGAATGAAGATTTGTGGATCGCCGCGCAGCAGAGCGGCAGTTCGCGTTATGATGGAGACATTGATGAAATTCGCGTGACGAGCGCGGCGCTGGATCCATCGTGGTTTATACAAATGGGAGCGAGTGTTGTATCGTCGCCGGTTTCGCTGGTGGGCATCACGGTTGGAAACGGGAGCTTCTCCTTCGGTTTCAGCACCGTGAACAATCACTCGTACGTCGTGCAATCTTCGCCTGCGCTGGGAGCAGGGGCGGTGTGGATGGATGTTCAGACTGTGCCGGGCGATGGGACAGTTAAAACGGTCAGCTATGACACGACCGGGCCACAACTATTCTATCGCGTGCGCGCGAATTAATCCTGAGCGTTTTTAAGTTTATGAAAATCATTCTTACGAAAATGGCGGAGCCGAGCGCCCCGGCGGCGCGGCAGCACTGCCCTACCTTGTTGCGTGCTTTTACGTTAATCGAATTGCTGGTGGTGATTGCCATCATCGCGATTCTGGCTGGACTGTTGTTGCCGGCACTGAGTCGCGCGAAGACGAAAGCGCAGGGAATTCAATGCATGAATAATGTCCGCCAGCTTGGGTTGGGGTGGATCATGTATGCGGGAGACAACAATGAAGTGCTGGCGTTGAATCTCCAGAGTCAGGCGGGTACGACTGGTTTCACCACCACCTGGGTTTCCGGCGTGCTGGACTTGGCGAATAGCACGGACAATACTAACCTTTCGCTGATCCAACACAGTATGTTGTTCCCTTATTGCAACAACGTGGATGCGTGGCATTGTCCGGGCGACAAATCGGTCTCTGCCAGCGGCGTACCACGCGTGCGCTCGGTTTCGATGAATTCCTGGCTGTCTGAAGGCCGCCTGTCGGAGTCGCCGGGTTATCGCGTCTATAAAAAAACCAGCGACCTCACCGTGCCCGGCGCCAGCCAGACGTGGGTCATCATGGACGAACGTGAAGACAGCATTGATGACGATTATTTCGCCGTCAACATGACGGGCTATCCCGATTCGCCGCGCACGAGTGTGTGGGCCAATTATCCCGGCTTCTATCACGGCGGGTCGGCGGGGCTTACTTTTGCCGATGGCCATTCGGAATTGAAACACTGGATGGACCCGCGCACCACGCCTCCGCTATCCAAGGGCGTGCGCATTCCTCTCAATGTATCTTCGCCGAACAACCCGGATTTGGTTTGGTTGCAGGCGCGCAGTTCCGCGCTGGATTGATTTGAAAATGTCTATGAAATTGAAATTAAACGGATTGATCGCCGCGCCGTTCACCGCAATGAACGCCGACGGCAGCCTGAACCTGCCCATGATTGAGCAGCAGGCAAAATTGTTGATCGAAAATAATGTCCAGGGCGCGTTCATCTGTGGAACCACGGGTGAAGGAATGTCGCTCTCGATGGAGGAGCGGCTGCAGGCCGCGGAACAGTGGATGGCGGCAGCGAAATCGCTGCGCATCATCGTGCATGTGGGCCATCACACGGTTGCCGAAAGCCGCACGCTGGCGGCGCACGCGGAACGCATCGGCGCACACGCGTTCGCCACGGTCGGCCCGACTTTTTTCCGCGCCTCAAATGTGGAGCAGCTTGTGAATTATTGCGCGCAAGTCGCGGCGGGTGCGCCGAACCTGCCCTTTTATTATTATCACATTCCCGTGATGGCAGGGGCCGATCTGCCGATGCACGATTTCCTGAAACTTGCCGGCCCGCGCATTCCCAATCTGGCGGGCATCAAGTTCACGCACGAAAATCTGATGGATTACAGCCGCTGCCTTCACCTTGAGGACGGCCGCTATAATATTCTATTTGGCCGGGATGAAATTCTGCTTGCGGCCCTGGCGATGGGCGCACCCGGCGCGGTCGGCAGCACTTACAATTATATGGCGCCGGTTTATCATCGCGTCATGGAGGCATTTGCCGCGGGCGATATGGAAGCCGCCCGAGGTTTTCAAACGCTGGCAATCAATATCATTGCAGTGATGAGCCGCCGGGGCGGACTTGCCGCCGGGAAGGCCATGATGAAAATGATCGGGCATGATTGCGGGCCGGTCCGCGCGCCGCTGCAAAATTTGTCGCCGGAAGCATTGGAGTCGCTCACGCGCGAATTGAAGGCCGCCGGCTTTCCGCTCGCTCCGGGCGTGAGCGCGGCACGCGGCGGAAAATCTTTCGCGGGCACGGCATCCGCTTGAGGGATTGTCGCGCGCCTTCAACTGGAATAAATGTTTCCGCTCTCCGCCACCGATATTTCTGGCAACTGGGCCACGGTCATGCTGCCGGTGAATGCGGATGACTTTATTGACTGGGCGCGCGTTGAAACGCAGGTGGACGCGCTGATTGAGGCGGGCGTCAATGGCATCTACACCAACGGCACGACGGGTGAATTCTGGTCGCAGACGGAGGGCGAGTATGACCGATTGAGCCGATTGGTCGCGGAGCGATGCGACCGCGCGGGCATGCCTTTTCAAATCGGCGCCTGCCATGTGAGCCCGCAACTGACCATTGAGCGCGTCCGCCGCGCGCGTGATTTGAATCCTGGCGCGATTCAGATCACGCTGCCCGATTGGTGGCAGCCGAACGAAACCGAAAGCATCGCCGCGCTGAAGCGTTTTGCCGAAGCCGCCGCGCCGGTGGGATTGGTGCTCTACAATCCGCCGCACGCCAAACGAAAATTGACGCCTGCGGATTTTGGCCGGCTGAAAAATGCGGTGCCGGAAATTGTTGGAGTAAAAGTCGCTGGCGGCGATGCCCAATGGTATGAAGCCATGCGGACGGAGATGACCGGATTATCCGTGTTCGTTCCCGGCCATCAGCTCGCCACCGGATTGAAACTCGGCGCGCAGGGTTCGTATTCGAACGTCGCTTGCTTGCATCCGCGTGGCGCGCAAGTTTGGTTTGAGTCCATGCGCATCGCGCCGGATGCGGCACTCGATCTGGAACGCCGCATCCAGGATTTTATGAACCGTCACATCGTTCCCTTTCGGGACGTTCACGGTTTCAGCAATTTCGCGCTCGATAAATTATTGGCGGCCATCGGTGGATGGACGAATGCTGGAACGCGGGTGCGCTGGCCGTACAGTTCGATTCCCATGTCCGAGGCGAACCGTCTCCGGCCCATCGCGCTCGAAATGCTACCGGAAATATTGGAACCATCCGCCTGCCGCGCCGTTTAATTTTTATATACTATGAAAACATTGATTTCGAAAATCCTGCTTGCCGCCTGCCTTGTTGCGGGCGCTTTGACTTTGGTTGTTCACGCTGAAACCGGTCCCGAAACGACGCCGGTTTTTGTTTCGGGACAGGATGGTTATCACACGTATCGCATCCCCTCCATCGTCGTCACCACCAACGGCACGGTGCTTGCGTTTTGTGAAGGCCGGAAAAATAGCCGAAGCGACACCGGCGACATTGACCTGCTGCTCAAACGCTCCACCGATGGCGGAAAAACCTGGAGCCCGCAGCAACTGATCTGGTCGGACGATGCAAATACTTGCGGCAATCCCACTCCGGTCGTGGATCGCGATACCGGAGTTATCTGGCTGCTGGCCTGTTGGAATCGCGGGGTGGACAAGGAGGCTGGAATCAAAACGAATACGGCGCTCAATACCGAGATTCGCGATCGCCGCCGGATCTTTGTCATGCACAGCGCCGACGATGGAAAAACCTGGAGCGCGCCGGAAGAAATTACCCGCGCCGTGAAAAAAACCGATTGGGGTTGGTACGCGACGGGACCCGGCAACGGCATTCAGCTCACGCGCGGGCCGCATGCGGGGCGCATTATCATTCCCGCAAACCATTCCGAGGCGAATAAAGACTCCGCCCATGCCGCCACTCGTTCGCATGTTTTTTTCTCGGATGACCACGGCAAAACCTGGCAGCTTGGCGGCACGGAGGAACCGGAAACCAACGAGTCCACCGTCGCGGAATTATCCGATGGTTCCGTGATGCAAAATATGCGTTCCTATCACGAAGGACATCGTCGCGCGGTGGCGACCAGCCAGGACGGCGGCGCGACCTGGTCGCCGCTCCGGCTTGATGACGCGCTGATCGAGCCGATCTGCCAGGGCAGCCTCCTGCGCTGCACGTGGCCGGGCAACGGCGAAAAAAGCCGGTTGATTTTTTCCAACCCGGCGAGCCTGAAGCGGGAAAAAATTACGGTGCGCGTGAGTTACGACGAAGGCCAAACGTGGCCGGCGAGCCGCATGCTTTATGACGGTCCGTCCGCGTATTCGTGCCTGACGATGCTGCCGGACAAATCCATCGGCTGCCTGTACGAATGCGGCAAAAAAACCGCGTATGAAAGTATCGTGCTGGAAAGATTCCCGGTGGCTTGGTTGGATGAGGGTCGCACAACCCAATGAAGGAACGCAGCCATCGCCGTTTTTTTGTAAAAATTATTACGCTGCTAAGCGTCCTTGTGTGTATGCCTGTTGTTAGTGCCAAATCGGATTCAGCGAAATCGGATTGGAAACAGCTGCCGAATCTCCCCGACCGCGTTGGTTTTGCCGGAGCATTTGCAGGGGTGAGCCACGGCGCATTGATTGTTGCCGGTGGCGCGAATTTTCCCGGTGCGATGCCTTGGGACGGCGGCCAAAAAGTTTGGCATGATTCCATTTTTATTTTGCCGAAGCCCGGCGGCCAATGGGCGACCGGTTTTAAGCTGCCGCGCCCGCTAGGTTATGGCGTTTCTGTCACTACGCCGACCGGTGTGTTGTGTTGTGGCGGCTCGGATGCTCAACAACATTTCCGCGATGTGTTTTTGCTCAGTTGGCGCGATGGAAGAATTGAAATCAAAAATTTTCCGCCGCTACCGCTACCGCTGGCCAACGGTTGTGGTGCGTTGATGGGCGATGTGCTTTATGTCGCGGGAGGCATTGATACTCCGACCGCCACCAATGCGTTGAATAATTTCTGGTCGCTCGATTTGTCGCATACTAATGCCGGATGGACGCAACTGGGACCCTGGCCGGGACCGGCGCGGATGCTTTCGGTAGCGGGTGCGTGGCACGGAAATTTTTATTTATTCAGCGGCGTTTCATTGGCGGGAGACGCGGCGGGCAAACCGGTGCGCCGTTACTTAACCGATGCTTATTGTTTTACTCCTGGTCATGGCTGGAAAAAGATTTCGGACTTGCCACGAGCGGCGGTGGCCGCGCCCTCGCCCGCCGCGAACTTTGGGAACGAATTAATTATCGTCAGCGGCGACGATGGACGACTCGTAAATTTTGAGCCAAAATCCGCGCATCCCGGATTTCCGAAAACGGTGCTTCACTACGAACCGCATGCGGATAAATGGACCGAGTCCCGCGATTCCCTAATATCACGAGCGACTGCGCCGATGACCGTATGGCATAATCTCGCCGTGATTCCCAACGGCGAAGCGCGACCCGGCTATCGCACGCCGGAAATGTGGGGACTGGCTTTGAAATGAATCTGCCCCGCGCTTCCTTCTACGCCTGGGCGGTGGTCGCCATGCTGTTTCCCGTTGCGCTGCTGAATTACCTCGACCGCATGATGGTCGCCACGATGCGGGAATCCATTCGCGCGGATATTCCCACCATTGCGAGCGACGCGGACTTTGGTTTTCTGATGGCGCTTTTCATGTGGGTCTATGCTTTTCTCAGTCCGATCGGCGGTTATCTCGCGGATCGTTTTAACCGCCGCTGGATGGTCATCCTGAGCCTGCTCATCTGGTCGCTGATGACGTGGCTGACCGGACACGCTCATACCTTCCGCGAAATGGCCTGGACTCGAGCGCTGATGGGCATGAGCGAGGCTTGCTACATTCCGGCGGCGTTGGCGTTGATCGCCGATTTTCATCCGGGCGCCACCCGCTCGCGCGCCATCGGCATTCACATGTGCGGCATTTATGCCGGGCAGGCGCTTGGCGGCGTGGGTGGTTATATCGCGGATGGGAGTTCATGGCGTAATGCGTTTTATTGGTTTGGCGCGGCGGGAGTGGGGTACGCATTTTTTCTCATGTTCGCCTTGCGAGATTCTCAAAGGCAAATTGCGGATGAGAATTTGAAAAGAGAAAATGTCCGGTTCTGGCGTTCAACGCGGGTGCTGTTAAGCAGCGGCGCATTTCTAATCCTGGTGATTTATTTCACGCTGCCGGGCATCGGCGGCTGGGCGATCAAAAATTGGCTGCCTACATTTCTCGCGGCAAATTTTAATTTGCGACAAGGACCGGCGGGCATGTCCGCGACGGGTTATGTGACCTTCGCCTCGTTTGCGGGCGCGCTCCTCGGCGGGTTGCTGGCCGATCGGGCGATGCGCTTCACGCCGCGCGGGCGAATCTATGTCACCGCCATCGGCATGGCTCTTTGCGCGCCGGCGTTGATCGGTTTGGGCCATGCGGGTTCACTTGGCTACGCCATCGTTTGCATGATTTTGTTCGGCCTGGGCTTTGGATTTTTTGACACCAACAACATGCCGATTCTCTGCCAGATCGTGCGACCGGAATATCGCGCCACCGGTTACGGCATCATGAACCTGATCGCCGTTGCCGCGGGCGCGGGCGTCACTGTGCTGATGGGCGCGATGCGAGATCGTGGAATTTCGCTGGGCGTGGTCTTCACCTTGTGCGCCGCCGCCGCGTTGCTGGGAGGGTTGCTGATTTTGCTTGTCCGTCCCCGGGAGGAAATCCAGAAACCCGCATGACTCATTTCTTCACCTCCCTTGAAACCATTAATCAAATAATAACTCTCGCGTTATGAAAAAAACTTGTTTGTCTCTGCTGATTATATTGGCGCTTGGCGGCCTTTTGTCGCCAGCTTCCTCACTGGCTGAAAACACGGCTTCCACTCCCGTGCCCCGAGATGCGAAATGGCTTCTCCGTCATGAGGGTTTTATTGAGCAGGCGAAAAAGGGCGGCATTGACGTTCTTTTCGTGGGCGATTCCATCACCGACCATTGGCGCGATCGCGGTTCAAATGTCTGGGAAGCTTTTTACGTGCCGTTGCACGCCGCCAACTTCGGCATCAGCAGCGACCGCACGCAGCACGTTCTTTGGCGCATCGAAAATGGCGAGTTGTCGGGAATCCATCCCAAGGTAATCGTGCTGATGATTGGCACGAACAACACCGGCAAGGAAAAAGACAAAAAAACCATTCGCAACACTCCCGCTGAGGTCGTTGAAGGCGTGAAAGCCATCGTCGAGGAAATGCGCGCCAAACTTCCCGAAACCAAAATTCTGTTGCTGGCCATTTTTCCGCGCGCCCAGCCGGGAGATCCTTTCCGCACCGAGATCAATGAAATCAACACCGGCCTCGCCCGCCTCGATCATCCCGGGACGATCACCTATCTGGATATTGGCCAGAAATTTCTTGAGCCCGACGGCACGCTGTCGCGGGACATCATGTCCGACCTACTGCATCCGACTGAAAAGGGATATAAGATTTGGGCGGACGCCATGAATCCGACGCTGGATAAGATGATGAAGTGAGCGAATCGGCGGAACGAAATTCAAGCCATCGCATGGATGAGCGATGCTATGCGCAATCACGGACAGTCGTCGTTCAAATTGTTGAGACCTTCATGATCAACGGAAAAATTCACGGAAGTTTTTTCACCGTCGCGGGTGATCTTGATCAGGAAGATGGTGTCGTAATCGTTGCCAGGCCAGGGAGCGATTTGGGTTGAATCTCCGCCGTTGTCCTTGACCACATTTTTCGCGAAGTCATCGAGCAACGCGTGTTCCCAGGCCATGAAGACGGTCGCGCTCCGGTATCTGGGATTCTCAAGTTCTTTCTCCAGCCCTTTGATTTCGCGATAGCCGAATTCTGTGTTCACAGGGAGGCCGCAGCGAATGGCGGTGGGTTCGATGGTCATCAATGGGCGAACGTAATAATAGCCTTCCTTCCCGTCCACTTTCTGCGCGGTATTTGGCGCAAAAATGAACTGCGGCGTGCCGTATTTTTTGAGCAATACCTTCGGCAAGGCCAGCGCGCGATTGAGGCCGCGGCAAGTCAGTTGCCCCAGTCCGCCACGCGGTTTTTCACCGTGGCGAATGCACACAAGGGTTTCGACGGTTGGACCAACCGGCGCATTTGAAACGGGAGAATTCGTTTGGGCCGCGACGTGAAATGGAATTGCCAAGCCCGTCAGGAGCACTGTGATCAAAATTTTCATGCGTTGATATTTATAGAAAAATGCCGCGAGGATTGACGCAAAAAATTGCCAGCGAGGCAACGCCCTTTTGGCCGGTCACTACACGCGCTTTCACCCGGGAATCGTGAAATGGAAAGTCGCGCCCTCGCCGGGGGCGGCATCGGCCCAGATGCGGCCTCCATGTCTTTGAATGATGCGCTGCACGATGGACAGGCCGACGCCGGTGCCATCGAATTCGGTTTGCGCGTGCAAGCGCTGGAAAACGCCGAAGAGTTTTTGCGCGTCCTTCATGTCAAAACCGGCTCCGTTGTCGCGCACGAAATAAATTCGTTCACCGGCTTTTTCTTCAAAGCCAACTTCGATCACCGCGGGATTTTTGCCGCGCGTGAATTTAAACGCGTTGGAGAGAAGATTGATGTAAACCTGTCTCAGCAATGACCAATCGCCGCTGCAATTCGGCAGCGGGCCGACGCGGATGTCCAGCGGCCGATCGCCCTGGTCTTTTTTCAACTCCTCGAGCACTTCCGCGACGAGCGCGGAGACATTGACGTCCCCGCGTGAAAGGTGCTGGCGTCCCAACCGCGAGAACTTGAGCAAATCATCAATCAAGATGCCCATGCGCCCCGTGCTATAGGTGATGCGTTCGATGAATTCCTGCGCCTCCTCCGGCAGTTGGTCGGCATGGTTCAATTTCAGAAGTTTGGCAAAGCCTTCGATGTGACGCAACGGACTGCGCAGATCGTGGGAAACAGAATAGCTGAATGATTCCAATTCCTTGTTCGCCGCTTCCAAGTCCAGCGTGTGTTGGCGGACGCTGGCTTCCAATTCCGCATTTCGCGCGCGCAACTGCCGCACGGCCAGCGCGCGGGCCACCACCGGCAGCAGCACGCTCAGCTTAAAAGGCTTGAGCATGTAGTCGAAAGCGCCGGACTTCATGGATTCCACCGCTGTTGAAATCGTGCCTTCGCCGGTCATGATGATTACGATCAGCGAGGGGTCCAATTCCAGGGCGGAGCGCAAGAGGGTGATGCCGTCCATCTCGGGCATCATCATGTCGGTCAGCAAGAGGTCAAACTTCTGTTCGCGAAGATGCGCCAGCGCGGCTTTCGACGAGGCGAAGCCCGTGGTGTTGAAGCCCTGATCTTTTAACGTGTTGCAGAGCGCCTTCATCTGCGCCACCTCATCGTCAACGATCAGGAGCCGCGCGGACGTGCTGTCGGTGGTCATGGCGTCGTGATTTGGCATCGCTTAATTTTGCTCAAGAGTTTTTGCCGCGCAAGCAGCGAGTCAACGCCTCGCGGAGTTCGCGCAGCTTGGGCGGCTTGTTGAGCACCTGGTCCACATGCGGCGGCACATCGCCCTCGATGATCAAGCGCTGGCCCCAGCCGGTCAGCAGGATCACCGGCGTGGAGGGAGAGGTTTCCTTCACCGCGCTGGCCACTTTGCGGCCATCCACATAGGGCATGCCTAAATCAGTGAAGACGACGTCAAAGGATTCTCCTCGCGACAGCGTTGAACGGAATGTGTCAATGCCGGCCTGTCCTCCGTTCGCGGTGACGACGAAGTGTCCGTCGGTTTCCAAAATATCGCAAAGCGATTTGATAAGCAGGGGATCGTCGTCCACCACGAGCAGGCGCAGTCGTGATGGCAGAACGTAAGGCACTGCTGTCTTCGTGGCTTCGGCAACCGCCTCGGCAGGCACGGGAAAATTCAAGCGCATGGTGGTCCCGCGGCCCACGGCACTGTCTATCTCAATCTCGGCGCCATGACGGCGAACGGTTCCGTAAACCATCGCCAGTCCCAGGCCGGTGCCGCGTTCGCCTTTCGTCGTGAAGAACGGTTCGAGGCATCGGCGGCGGGTGTCTTCCTCCATGCCGACGCCGGTATCGCTGACTTCCACATACAGACGTTTGCCGTGAGCCTGTGCGGGTGTCATGGATTTTGGCCACGCCAGTTTGGTGCGCAACGTCAGCGTGCCGCCGTCCGGCATGGCATCCACCGCGTTAAAGATAAGATTGATGAGCGCCTCGCGGATTTCACTTTCGACGCCCATGACGACGGGCAGATCGGGTTCGAATTCCGTGGCTAATTTAATCATGAAACCGCGCTGCTGCGGCATGTCGCTCCAGCGGGCGCGTGAAAGGTCTATGACCTGTTTCATCAAATCATTGATGCGAACGGGCGTGGGCGCCAACTGGGTTTCCCGCTGGCGATAAAACTCGCGCATGCGCGCGACCGTGGCAGCGACGTCTTCGATGGCGTGTTGAATTGTTTCCAGATAACCGCGCGCCCGGGTGCTGAGATTGGGCTCATTTTCCAGCAGGGATTCCGTGTAAAGCGCGACCGGCGAAATGGCGTTGTTGATGTCGTGAGCGATGCCGCTGGCCATCTGGCCCAGCGCGCGCAGACGTTCCTGCTGCATGACCGCCTGCTGGGTTTGCCGCAAGTCGTCGTAGGCTTGTTGCAGGGCATCGTAAAGCTGCGCCTGATGCGCCGCGAGCGCGATGTGTTCGCTCAACTGCTTGAGGAATTCGCATTCGCCACTGCTGAAAGCTTTCGGCTCGGTGCGCCCGGCGAAGAGGACGCCGAAGACCTTGCTCTCGACCAGCAGCGGCGCCACGACAATCGAGCGCACGCCGGCGCGCGCGAGCCGTTTGGGAATCGGGAAGTGAACCTGGCTGGTGTCAGACTCATACACCAGATGCCCGCGCACGCAACGGGCGAGGCCATTTTCGCCAACGGGGATTTGCGCTTTTTCCTGCATGTCCAAATCCGCGGCCAGCTTGGCGCTGTTTTTTCCCACGCTGGCGATGGTGAGGCTGCCCGCGCCGGACGGATCGTAGATGCCGATGCAACTGAAGTTGACCGGCAAGTGCTCTTCCAGATTGCGAATGGCAACCTGAAAAATGTTCTGAAGATTTTTGCGTTCGCCGATGGCGCGGGTGATCTGATTGAGCAATTCGAGGCGGGCGAGTTGCGCCTGCACACGGCCCTCGGCGTGTTTGCGTTCGGCGATTTCCGCGCGCAAGGTTTCGTTGGCGGTATTCAAGGCGGTTTCCCGCTCGGCAATGCCGGAGAGCATCTGGTTAAAAGCGTCGGTGAGCATGCCGACTTCGTTGCGACCTTGTGGCGGCGCGCGGACGGTATAGTCCTTATATTCGGCAATGGTGCGGGCGGTTTCGGCCAGCGCAAGGATCGGCACGGAAATGGGACGCTGCAACGGCCCGGCCAGAATGAAGGCCAGGACGAACGAGCCGCAAAGAACGAGGAGCGCGATGCCGCCAAAGAAACGCAACCGTTGATAAACTCCCGCGAGGTCGGCCTGAAGAAACATCGTGCCAATGGTTTTATCCCGGAGAATGATCGGGCGAAAAATCAACAGATGCCCATCAATAAATTGATGGCCCGCGGGGCCCGGCTTCGCGGGGAATACGACCCGGCCCGAACGGATATAATCGGCCAGCCGTTCGCCGCGCGCGTTATAAATACTGGCGGCCATCACGAACGGCTCAGCCTGGAGCGCGCGCAGTGATTCGCGCGCGGCGTCTTCATCCTGGAATGACACGGCTGCGCGGGTATTCGTGGCGAGCACATCGGCGAGCACGGTCATGTCGCGCACCATGGCGCGGCGGAATTCGTAGAGTTGAAACGCGGCGAGCGCGGCGCAGGCGAGCAACAACACCACCGAACTGGCCAGCACGATCACCAGCGTCAGCTTGCGTTTGATGGGGAGATGTTGGAGGCGATGCATATCACTTGAGGGTTGCGCCGGGTTCGGACTCCACGATCTTTCCCAGGCTGAGCAGTTGGGAACTGATTTTCAGGCCCCGCTGTTGCGCCGCTTCGGGGTTCAATTCGAACCTCACCTTTTTTCCATCCAAATAAAAATTGATCATGCCGCCGTGACTGGCAAAGCCCTGCGTCTCACTCACGGTCAACACCGGGCGGTCTTTCAAGGTGGAAAGAATATCCGCCATGCGCGACTTTTCCGATTTGCTGACAAAAATAAGCTGGCAGTCGCGGAGGTCTTCAAGCCGTTTGGCCCGCTGAACAATCAATTTATGGTCCAGCACGGTCTGGCCTTGAACGGTTTCGTCCAGTGCGGCGCCGAATGGGTCATCGCCCAAAATGCCGATGACAAAAGGCGTCTGGGCATTGGTGAAAGCATTGCCCGGCCATTGGACGAATTGAACGAAATTATATAAGAATGCCGCCTTGAGCTGGTATTCTTTCGAGACCGTCGTCTCCGCATCGCTTTGGCCCGGGGTAAATGCGAAGCTGGATGCCGCGAGGCAAAGCAGCAGAAACCGCACAGCCCGGGCGGCTCGAGAAAATACGTTTTCGAGCGCGAGGTTCATCAGTAGTTAGTGCGGGGGCCAATTACCATCGGATGGATACTTTGCCGTAAAAGCTGCGCCGGATGGCATCTGCATCGGCTGTGCCCGGAACTCCAAATTCGTAATGGCTGTCATGCAAAAGATTTTGGCCGACGAGGGCGAGTTCAAGCCACGGCTTGGGTTTCCAGCCGATGCGCGCGTCCATCTCAAAATAACTCGGAACGGTTGCGGGAGAGCCATTGTTATTGACGCGCAGGGAATCCACCCAGCGCAATTCGTTGTCGAGTTCGATATTCTGCGGCAGATCGAACGAGGAGCGGATGGAAAATTGATTGGCGGGATCGGCGGTTTCGTTGAGCGCGTGGGTGGCATCCACCTGGCCGGGTTTGACGTGAACGCGTTCGTTGAGCAGGCTGTATCCGCCGTGGAGACGCCACCAATCGCTCACCTGCCAGTCCGCGCTCAGTTCAAGCCCGCAAGTTTGCGCGGTGAGATTATTCTGAAAAGTTTCGGGAAGAAAAAACGGCGGCGGTCCGGGTGAGACGCTTCGGATATTGTCATAATCGTTGAAAAAAGTGGAGAGAGACGTGGACAGTTTGGGGCCCAGTTCGGCGCGATAACCCAATTCATAGGCGACGACGGTTTCCGAAGTGAAACTCTCGGAGCCATTCAGGATGCTCGAAGGGAATCCAAATAGCGCAATGATTGGAGGCACTCCCGTGGGCGTGCGCAATTCGCGGTCAATGCGGGAGGGTTCGCGGACGGCGCGGGAAATCGCGCCCCAGATCATCTGATTGCTCGTCACATTCCATTGCAAACGCCCGCTCGGCTGGACTTCCCAATGGGTGTAGTCATTATGATCCAGTTTCGTTCCGAGAGTCAGGATCACTTTTGGGCCCAGCTTGATTTCATCCTGCACGAAACCGCTGAACAGATTTTGTTTCAAGATAGGCGGAAGAAAAGTTGTGGTCGGCGCTCCCTGGAGTGAATCGTAAGTAAATCGGTAGCCGAGTCCCCACGCGACGCGGTTCCAATTCAGTAATTGGAAATGATGTTGAAAATCCACGTCATAAGTATCGAGCGTGTCTTTTAAAGTTCCGGCTGGTTCACCAAACGGTACGATAAAATCAAAAGATTCATTGGTCTTGGGCAAAGCGAGGTGCGTGCGGTCATAATATACCTGCAACGTCATGTCGGAGTCCTCGGAGAAAGGATGCGACCACCGGCCGAGGATATTTCCGCCGCTTACGCCGGAGTTGCCGACGCTGGGCTGAATGTCTTCGTTCCCAGTGAAGTAATCGCCTTGCAGAGTGAATGTGTTCCCGGGAATGTTTTCGGCATCAATCCGAAAACCGCCGCGCCCCTGCCGCCACGAATCGCCGCCCGAACCAAGAGCGTGTGGATCGCCCGGCGATTCATCGCCGCGATTGAAATATTTGCCATAAACCCGGTAATAGACATTGGAGGCCAGGACACCGCCGTAGCGCGCGGCGGCGAATTCGCGAAGCTCGGTTCCACCGCCGGTTTCGGTGTAAAGCCCCTGCGTATCCTTGGCGCTCTTGCTGGTGATGTTAATGACGCCGTTGACCGCGTTGGCTCCCCAAAGCGTGCCGCCGGGTCCGCTGACGACTTCAATGCGGTCCAGATCTTCCAGCAGATAATCCTGCATGTCCCAAAGCACGCCGGAAAAAAGCGGGGTGTAAACCGTCCGGCCATCCATCAACACCAAAAGTTTATTGGCGAATTGGCCGTTGAATCCACGGGCGCTGATGGCCCAGCTGGAAGAGTTGATCTGCGCCACGTTCAAATTGTCGGCAAGGCGCAACGCTTCTGGAATGCTGCTCGCACCCGAGCGCCGGATTTCGTCCTGCGTGATGACTTGAATGGCGGCTGGCGCTTGCAGGTAGGGTATGGGCTCCTTGGATACCGAGGTGACATCCTGGTTCATCAACTCTTCCAGGCTCATTTTTCTATAGGCGAACGGACCCTGGGCGGACGACGGAGCAGCATTGGTGGCGGTCGGGGAATCGGCGGTGGGGGGTGCTTCATTGGTCGCGGCCGAAACGGCGCACCCGCTTAATAGAGCGGCACTGAAGAAAAATATTTGCGCAACTTTTTCCAACCTGATTTGCCAGGTTTCGAACTGGAACCGGTGACTTAGGTTGCGATACGTCATGAATAGTCAGGGCGCGAAATATCCAATGAAACAAACTCCGGCAGATTGGGAGGAACAATCGCCAGCCATAGTCCAGCTTTTCCAGGCGCCTGCGCGAGGTTGGGCAGGCCTGCCTTGCATCCCGATATAGGCACTAAAATTCCAGCTTTCATAAATGAGCCACCGCGGACGTGCTTCTCTGATACATCGGCGCGCCGGCATAGGCAAGCCATTCCTTATATCGGTTTTTAGCGTGAAAAGTTTAGCCGTTAGACGGGTGGATTAAAAAATAACCAGACTATAAGTGCGGCTTCTAAAGGATAGAACGGACTGGCCATCGCTTTTTTCTGAAAACCAAAATTGGATAAAGATTGGCAACCTATAAAGCGAATTATCGAAGGCATACTATAAGAAGGGTATAAAATGAATATGTCACTTATCGTCGTCTATAAGGCATTTTTAAGGAGCCTCATTAAAGCTGTTTAAATTATTAATTTTTTCCTGGAAGTTCGCCGAGGCAGCTTTAGAAAATAATAAATTAAAAGGCAAATGAGGTGGACGAAAGAATCTGGCTGAATTTTACCCGCCGGTGTTATACTTCCAGAAATGAAACAGAGTCCCAACCGGGCGAACGCATTTTTTATCCTCGCGGCGGTGGTGTCGGTTTTTGCGGTGGGCTTCGTGGATTATGCGACGGGCCGCGAGATCACGTTCTCGGTTTTTTATTTGCTCGCGGTGGGAATGGCGGCGTGGTTCGTGAATCGCGGGTTCGCGATTTTTATCTCGGTGTTGAGCGTGGTGGTGTCGGTGGCGGGTGATCTGGCGTCGGGCGCGCGTTATCCCAATCCGCTGGTGCCGATCTGGAATGCGTTCATCCTGCTCACTTTTTATCTGGTGGTCGTCTGGCTGCTGGCGCGGTTGCGGTCGCTGCACAATGAATTGGAGGCGCGGGTGAAATTGCGCACGAACGAACTTACCGAACAGATGGGCGAGCGTGAACGGCTGGAGCGCGAGTTGCTCGAAGTCAGTGACCGGGAGCAACGCCGCATCGGCCAGGATTTGCACGACAGCCTTTGCCAGCATCTCACGGGGACGGCGCTCGCGGGACAGGTGCTGGAGGAAAAACTCGCCATGCGAAATGTGCCCGAGGCGGCCGATGCCAGCAAAGTGGTAGAACTGGTCGAGGAGGGGATCGCGCTCTCGCGCAAGCTCGCCAAGGGTTTGCATCCGATCGAAATGGAGGCGGGCGGTTTGATGCAGGCGCTGGAGGAATTGGCGGCGAACACGGGTGATTTGTTTAAGGTGAGCTGCCGTTTCGAGTGCGATTCGCCGGTGTTGATTCACGACGTGACGGTATCGGGGCATTTGTATCGCATCGCGCAGGAAGCCATCAGTAACGCGATCAAACACGGCAAGGCGAAAAATATTGTTATCTATCTCGAAGCGTTGGATGAAGGCATTACGTTGCGGGTGCAGGATGACGGCGTGGGTTTGCCGGAGCCGTTGCCGGCGCATAATGAGGGCATGGGATTGCGCATCATGGACCATCGGGCGAGCATGATCGGCGCGGTGTTCAGCGCGCGGCGCGGCACGGCGGGCGGCACGGTGGTGACTTGCACATTGCGCCAGGAAAATGTTCCGGCGAAAGGTTCACGTGAATAAACCGAAAACAAAAATCATTTTGGTGGATGACCATCCGCTGGTGCGCGAATGGCTGACGAACCTCATCCATCAGCAACCCGATCTCGTGGTTTGCGGGGAGGTCGAAACGGCGTCGGTCGCGCTGACTTCCATCGCGGCGTCGAAGCCCGACGTGGCCATCGTGGACATTTCGCTCAAGGATAGTTCGGGCATTGAACTGATAAAGAACATCAAGGCATCGCATCCGGGCGTGGCGGTGATCGTGCTTTCGATGCATGATGAACGGCTTTATGCCGAGCGCGCGTTGCGGGCGGGCGCGCGCGGTTACATCATGAAGCGGGAGACGACCAAGAACGTCATCGCTGCCATTCGCCGGGTGCTCGAAGGGAAATTATATGTCAGTGAAAAGCTGGCGGCGTTGCTCGCGGAAAAATTTGTGGACGGCCCGGCGCTGGACGTGAGGTCGCCGATCGAGCAACTCAGTGATCGCGAATTGGAAGTTTTTCAAATGCTTGGGGAGGGTTATGAAACCAGACAAGTCGCCGAGGCGATGCATGTGAGCATGAAAACGGTCCAGGCTTATTGCGCGCGCATCAAGGAAAAGCTGAAGCTGGCGAACGCCACGGAACTTTTGCGCGAGGCGATTCGCTGGAATGAGAAACGTGCGGCGGATTGAGTTCAGGAAATGCCATTTGGGGCGCATATATATGGTCTTCGTCCGGCGTGTAGGGTCTCACCCTACAAAATAAATATCCCGCGCCTAACATACGATTCGACAGGGGAGCGGCTTTAATCGAGGCGGTGTTGAATCGTCGTTTCATACGGTGCGCATCTTTTATGCGCCTGCTCATCTATGTGGTCTCTTCGATGATCGGAGAGCCGTCGCTGGGCGTGGCCGGCGTCACGAATGTCGTGACGGGCGGGCGGGGGTTGTCGCTCGCGGATGCAAAACAGATGGCGTTCGAGCGCAACTGGGATTTGCTCGCGGCAAAAAGCGGGCTCGACGCGGCCACCGCGCAGTTGATCGTGGCCAAGGAATTTCCCAATCCGTCGCTCGCATGGTCCACCGCGCGCATCGGAACTCACGACAGTTCCACGCCGATGGGCAATGGCATCTACAGCCGCAATTACGACACCATTGTCCAGGTCAATCAGCTTATTGAGATCGGCGGCAAACGGCATGCGCGCCAAATGGCGGGGAGGGCAGGTGTGGCGGGTGCGAAAGCGCGGTTTTTGGATGCGAAGCGGACGCTGGATCAAGGCGTCACCAAGGCGTACGTGGCGGCGTTGCTGGCGGGAGAAAATGCGCGGGTGTTCCATGAGTCTTCGGGGTTTTTGCATCATGAGGCGGACATCGCGCAGGCTCGATTGCGGGCGGGCGATCTTTCGGATTCCGACGAGAAACAAATCGAGATCGGGGCGGAGCAATACGAATTGCAGGCGCGCGCGGCGGATGCGACGGCGGTGCAGGCGCGTGTCGCCGTGGAAATTTTATTGGGCGAAGGCGAACCGAACGGCCAGTGGACGCCAACGGATTCGCTGGATCAGCTCGTCGCGAACCAAGGCATCGTCGAGACGAACAGCGTGGGAGTGCGTCCGGACATTGCGGCGGCGGCGCAGGATTTACGGGGTTCGCAGGCGCAACTCAAATTGCAAAAAGCCGAGCGCATTCCCGACCCGACGTTTTCCATCGGGATTGAGCATAACCCGCCGGGCGGCGGCACGGGAATCGGGCCGGATGTGAATACGGTCATCGCGGGAGTTTCCTTTCCGCTGCCGTTGTGGAATTTCAACGGCGGCAATATCAAGGCCGCGCAGACCACGGTGGACCAATCGCAAATCGCGCTCGACAAGGCGCGGGCGCAAGCCGTCGCGGACATCGCGAATGCCCAGGTGAGTTATCGCGAAGCCAGCGAGCGCTGGAATATGTATCGCGAGGTGACCGGCCCCAAGTCCGGCAAGATTCGCGAGTCGCTGGAGTTTGCCTATCGCAAGGGCGGGACTTCGCTGGTGGATTTTTTGGAAGCGGAGCGCACGGATAATGATGTCCGGCTGGCGACCGCGCAGGCGATGGCGGACACCGCCAGCACGGCGGCGGATTTGCTGGCCGCAGAAACGACCTCGACCGAACGTGAATTGACCTCCGTGAAATGAAAACAGAAATTTCAAACATTAAAAGGAGCGCTGCCAAAGCACCGAAACTGGGCATCGGGTTTTGGTTGCGCCTGTCGTTTGCGGCAATAGTGGCGGCGCTGCTGGTTATCGCACTTGCCGGTTGCAAGCAAGCAGCCAAAGCGGATGACGCGCCAGCGCCGAAAATTTCTGCGAATGAAATTATTTTTCCGACGAACGCGCCGCAGTTGGCGAGCATCACTGTGGAAACGACGCAGAACTCGTCGAATGCCTCGATCACGTTGTCCGGGCGGCTGGTGTGGAATGACGATTTTACCGTGCGTATCTATTCGCCGGTGGCCGGACGCGTGACCAAAATCAACGCCGAGCCGGGGCAGGAACTCAGCGCGGGCGATGCGCTGGCGGAAGTGGATTCGCCGGATTTCGGGCAGGCGCTGGCCGAGGCCCGCACCGCTTCGGCCAATGCGGAGGCGGCGGAGAAAGCATTTTCTCGCGCGAAGGAATTGATGCAGCACGGGGCCGCCGCGGAAAAGGATGTCGAGACCGCGAATGCCGCCGCGGTGGCCGCGCGCGCGGAGAAAGAGCGTTCATTCGCGCGGCTGGCGAATTATGGCGGCAATGATAGCACTACGAATTCGACTTATGTTTTGCGCTCGCCACTCGCGGGTGTGCTGGTGGAAAGGAATATCACGCGCGGCCAGGAAATTCGTTCCGACCTGATGCTCGCCAACGCGCCGCAACTCGTCCTGCCGTTGTTCGTGGTGACTTCGCCGGCGCATTTGTGGGTGCAACTCGACGTGCCTGAAAGCCAGTTGCACAACCTGAAGCGCGGGCTGCCGCTCACGGTGCGCTCGGCTGCCCTGCCGGACGAAACCTTCATGGGCCAAGTGGAAATGGTGGCGCAATCGCTGGACGACACGACCCATTCGGTGACGGTGCGCGGCTCGGTGGACAATGCCTCGCTCAAGCTCAGGGCAGGCATGTTCGTGACTGCCGAATTGCCGGTCGAAGCGGTGGCGCGATTGCAGGTTCCGGCGAAGGCGGTTTTTTTGCGCGGCAGCACGCATTGTATTTTTGTGGAAGAACATCCCGGCGATTTTCAGCGGCGCGAAGTCAAGGCGGGTGAAAATGCCGGCGATGATGTGGTGGTGCTTTCCGGTTTGCAGCCGGGCGAACGCATCGTGACTGATGGCGCGCTGTTGCTGGAAGAAATGTTCGACTAGGCCGCGCATGCCACCGGCAATCATTCATCTCCCGATCATAAAAAATTTCCTCGCATGATCAAACGTGTCATTCATTTTGCCTTGGAGCAGCCGATGTTCATCGTGCTTATGACGGCGCTGTTCATCGCGGGCGGCGTGGCGGCATTTTTGCATCTGCCGATCGAGGCGTTTCCCGATGTCTCGGACATTCAGGTGAATGTCATCACGCTTTATCCCGGTCGCGCGCCCGAGGAAGTGGAGAAACAAGTCACGATGCCGATTGAAGCGGTGTTGAACGGATTGCCCCACATGGTGCGCATGTTTTCGCACACGCAATTCGGACTGTCGTTTATCATGCTGACGTTCGACGACCATACGACTGATCTGATCGCGCGGCAGCAAACGCTTGAACGCCTCACCGCGGCGGATTTGCCGACGGGCGTGCAGCCGCAGTTGCAACCGCTCAGCACGGCCATTGGCGAAATTTTTCGGTATCGCGTCAAGGGCGACGGTTATTCGACGCGGGATTTGCGGACGCTGGAAGACTGGGTGGTGGAACGCAATCTGCGCACCGTGCCGGGCGTCGCGGATGTGAATGGCTATGGCGGGTTGATCAAGACGTACGAGGTGAATCCCAATTTGTCACGCCTGCGGTATTATGGGATTTCGCTCCAGCAACTTTATACGGCGCTTGGCCGCGGCAACGGCAATGTCGGCGGCAGCAAGGTCACGCAAGGAGCGCAGCAATATCTGATTCGCGGCGTGGGCATGCTGCAATCGGTTGACGACATCAAGAACATCGTGCTCGCGGCGCATAGCGGCATGCCGGTGCTGGTGAAGGACGTCGCGGACGTGATCATCGGCAATGTGCCGGTCGAAGGCATCATGGGCCAGGACAAGGAAGACGATATTGTTTCGGGCATCGTGGACATGCGCAAAGGCGATAATCCATCCGAGGTGTTGAAAGCGCTGAAGGCCAAGATTGAAGTGCTGAACACATCCATCCTGCCGCCGGGCGTGAAGATCGTGCCGTATTACGATCGTACCTGGCTCATTGATACGACGCTGCACACGGTTTTTAAAAACCTCACGGAAGGCGCGATTCTCGTGACGTTCGTGCTGCTGTTGTTTCTCGGAAATTTTCGCGCAGCGGCCATCGTGGCTTTCGTCATTCCGCTTTCATTGCTGGCGACATTCATTGGACTGACGTGGCGCGGCATTCCGGCAAACCTGCTTTCGCTGGGGGCGATGGATTTCGGCATCATCGTGGATGGGGCGGTGATCGTGGTGGAAAATATTTTCCGCAAGTTAAGCGAAAGCGCGCACAAGAATGATAAAGCTTCCCTGCGCGAAACGATCATGGCGGCGACAGTGGAAGTGGGGCGGCCGACATTTTTCTCCATGCTCATCATCATCGCCGCGCATATCCCGATCTTCACACTGCAACGGCACGAGGGCAGAATTTTCGCACCAATGGCGTGGACCGTGACAAGCGCGCTGGTGGGTTCGCTGATATTTTCGCTGACGCTCGTGCCGCTGCTTTGTTATTTCCTGCTGCGCAAAAATATTTCCCACGGAGAAAATTTTGTGACCCGCACCGCACGCGGTTTTTATGAGCCATTGCTCGCGTGGGCGATTGAGTGGCGCAAATTGGTTTTGGTGCTGGCGGTCGCGGCGCTGGGGGTGAGCCTGATGGCGGCTACGCGATTGGGAACGGAATTTTTGCCGGAGTTGAATGAGGGGACGATCTGGTTGAACGCCGATATGCCGGCGAGTGTTTCGGTGGAGCAGGCGCGTGACTATTGCCGGCAGTTGCGCGAGTTGCTGATGGAAACGCCGGAAGTGAAATCCGCGATTTCCAAATCGGGCCGCCCCGAAGACGGGACCGATCCCAAGCCGATCAACATGGCGGAAATTTTCGTGGATCTGAAACCGCCGAAGGATTGGCGACCGGGCATGACCAAGGACAAGATCATTGACGAGTTGAACGACCGGCTTCAGCGGTTGCCCGGCCTTAATTTAAGTTTCGACCAGCCGATCCGCGATAATGTGCTCGAAAGTATTTCGCAAATTGACGGGCAAGTGGTGATCAAAGTTTTTGGGGATAACTCGGCGGCGTTGCGCGACAAGGCGGAGGAATTCGTGAAGACGATTGCCGGCATCCCGGGCGTGGACACGGCGTGCGTGGATCGCGCGGGGCGCGTGCCGCAGGCGCTGATTGAAATCAATCGCGAACGCGCGGCGCGGTACGGGCTGAACATCGGCGACATCGAAGACGTGATTGAAACGGGGCTGGGCGGCAAGGAAGCGACGGAATTGTGGGAAGGCGAAAAACATTTCAGCGTGGTGTTGCGCCTGCCCGAAGCGGAGCGTTCGCTCGACAAACTTCGGGGCGTGCTGGTGGACACGCCGGACGGCCTGCACATTCCGCTGGAACAAGTCGCGAGCTTCAAGCAGACGAGCGGCAGCATGAACATCAGCCGCGAAGACGGCACGCGGCTTTCGGCGGTGAGCGTCTTCATCAAGGGGCGGGACATGGGCAGCGTGGTCGCGGACATGCAAACGGCAGTCCGCAAAATTGCCTTGCCCCACGGCTGGTTCGTGACGTGGAGCGGCGAATTTGAAAATCAACAACGCGCGATGAAACGGCTTTCCATCGTTGTGCCGGTGAGCACGTTTTTGATTTTCATCCTGCTCTTTGGGACGTTTCGCTCGATCAAAAGTTCGCTGCTGATTTTGTTGAATGTGCCGTTCGCGCTCATTGGCGGTATTTTCGCGCTGCTGATCACGGGAATTCCGCTGAGCGTTTCCGCCGCGATCGGATTCATCGCGTTGTTCGGCCAGGCGGTTCTCAATGGCGTGGTGATGGTGAGTTGTTTCAATCAACTTTGCGAGGAGGGGCAGGCGCCGTTGCAAGCGGTGAAGAATGGCGCGGCGATCCGTTTGCGCACAGTGCTGATGACGGCGTTGCTCGCGATGCTGGGATTGTTGCCGATGGCGTTGTCGCACGGCATCGGTTCCGAAACGCAAAAGCCGCTGGCGATTGTGATCATCGGCGGGCTGGTATCGGCGACGATACTGACATTGATCGTGCTGCCGGTGCTTTATCTTTTCTTCGAGGGTGAGCGCGTCAAATCGCGGAAACTCGATGAACCTAAAAATGGACTGACGTCGTAATATTCTGTTTAAGAGCAGCGTTTAAGCGCGACCATGATCGCGGTCCGGCGGCTTTCGCATTGCTAGCTTTTCAACGGCGTGGTAAAATGCCTGAGTGTTCAAACTTTCCGGCTTCGCATTGATCATGCTTTGGGCGGGCGTTGCCTTTGGCCAGGAAGCTCGCCATGTCGCCCTGCCGAATGGTTCGCTGCAAATCTATTCGGTGATGGTGGATGGCCGGGACTTGAGCGCGCAAGGCAAACACGAAATCAAACTCGACCCGTATCCCGAGCGGGTGACTTTTGGTTTTGGGCCGGCGACGAATTCCACGTGGGTTCCGATCCGGCTGACATTTAAGCTGGAAGGTTACGATCCTGTATGGCGGCGCGGGCGTTCCTCGGCGATGACTTTCAAGGTGAGTTTTTATAATGATTCGCTCGACATTGTTGATCAGCACGTTTTCACGGTGGAGAAAGACAGCACGGGCTGGAATGGTTCGCTGAAGACTTCCACGCTGACACATCGGCGCGAGACGATACTGGTGCCGCCGCGGGCGACGCGGGTTGAACTGGTGTTGTCTTCGGCGGGGCCGCCGTCGGCGGTGGGAGTGTATGTCGTGGATGGTTTGGAGGTTTCGCATGTCACGACGAATGGCACTCCGCAAATTCTGCTGGGCAATCCGTTTGACGCGGATTCGGACACGAACCTTGACCAGTCGCCGAAGGATTGGCAACGCGATGGCACAGGGCCGAGCATGGCGAAGGTGGTGGAGATCGGCCAGGACCCGCAGAAAAAGGCGCTGGCGATTTTGGATGAGGACCCGATTGGGCACGCCGAATGGCATAATAAATTGGCGACGGCGCCGCGGGTGCGCCCGGGGGAATTGCTGGTGGTGGAGTGGAATGAGTTGTTCAGCATCGGCGTGGCGGACACGCGGGCGGCGGAGTATCAAGATTTGCCGCCGGGCAATTATCGGTTTGCGGTGAAGGAGGAAACGATTTTTGGCGTGCCAACGGGAGTGGAGACTTCGGTGGATCTGATTGTGCCGCTGCCGATTTGGAAGCAGGCGAAATTCTGGCTGATCGTGGTGACGATATTAATTGCGGCGGCGGCGGCGGGAGTGCGGTATCACGCGTCGCATAAATTGAAGCGGGAAGTTTCGCGGCTCAAAGAGCAGCGGGCGCTGGAGCAGGAGCGGTTGCGCATCGCGCGGGACATTCACGACGACCTGGGGGCGCGGGTGACACAAATTTCGATGTTGAGCGCGATGGCACCGGGGCAGATGAATTTTCCGCAGAATGCGGCGGAAAATTTTCACCAGATTTCGCAGATGTCGCGGGATTTGGTGTCGGCTTTGTACGAAACGGTGTGGGCGGTGAACCCGGAGAACGACAATCTTTATGCGGTGGGGAATTATCTGCGGCAGATGACGAGCCAGTTGTGCGAGCCGGCGCAGTTGCGCTGCCGGTTTCAAATTCCCATGCTGCCGCGCGACGTGGAGGTGTCCAGCCAGACGCGGCATAATCTGGCGATGGCGGTGAAGGAGGCGGTGCATAATATCATGAAGCACGCGAGCGCCACGGAGCTGACGATCCGGGTGGTTTTTTCGGAAATGTTGCTGGCGATTTCGATCCAGGACAATGGCTGCGGGTTCCAGGCTTCGGGCATGGCGGGAGGAAATGGGCTTGCCAACATGAAGCGCCGCATGGCAGACCTTGGCGGCACGTGCGTGGTGGAGAGCCAGCCGGGAAGCGGAACCTCGGTGCATCTGCGGTTGAAAATAAAAGTCGCCGAAACGAATTCCGCACGCGACGTTGTGCCGGACACGATGAATATCGAGGCCGGGCGGGAGCAGTCGAAGTCATGAAAAAGAAATCTGTCGCGGTGGTGGAAGACGATCCGGGTTTGCGCAAGCAACTGGTGGAACTCGTCGGCACGGCGGATGACATCCAATGCCTGGGCGCGTTCGCTTCGGGCGAGGAGGCGCTCAAAAAAATTCCTGGGCTCAAGCTCGACGTGGTGTTGATGGATATTCAACTGCCAGGCATCTCGGGGATCAAGTGCGTGGCGGAGTTGAAGCGGGCGAACCCGGCGTTGCGCATCATCATGGTCACGATTTATGAGGACAGCGACCGGATTTTCAAGGCGTTGAAGGCGGGGGCGAATGGGTATCTGGTGAAGTCGTGTCCGCCCCAGCAAATGCTGGACGCGGTGCGCGACGCGGTGGGGGGCGGTTCACCGATGTCGAGCCATATCGCGAGCAAGGTGATTGAACATTTTCACATGATCGGGCCCGCGCCGGAGGAGACGGAGAATTTATCGCCGCGCGAGCTTCAAGTGTTGGACCTGCTCGCGGCGGGTTTCATCTATAAGGAGATCAGCGACAAGCTGAATATTCGGGTGACGACGGTGCGCACTTACGTGGAGAATATTTGCCAGAAGCTGCATGTTCGCAATCGGCTCGAAGCGGTGGCGAAGCATCATGTAGAGTCGAGGTAGGCTTTAGGTTTTGGTTTCATTTGCGGAGGGGGACGGCGGAGCGGCAGTTCCGCCGTACCGTGGGAGGCTACAGTGTTTAATAATTGCTTCCAGTGGGCCTCCTCACTTTAGGGGATACCGCGGGAGGAGGGCTTCTGCCACTCTATCTACATCACAAACTGAAAGCTCCGGCTGTATCGGCATCCATCTGCGCGTACGCCGTTCGATGCTGTGCATCTGGATTTGCGACGAACTATATGAAAAGACAACAGCCATTTTTGCGTTCGGCATTTACGTTGATTGAATTGCTGGTGGTGATCGCGATCATCGCGATTCTCGCGGGGTTGCTTTTGCCGGCCCTGGCGAGGGCGAAGGACCGGGCCCAGGCGATTGGGTGCCTCAATAACACCAAGCAAATCGCCCTGGGCATGACGATGTATGCGGGTGATGACGGAGACGTTTTTCCGCTGGTCAGCCCGTGGTGGACGGGCGGGCCGTATCAAAATTCGAAGGGGCTGGCTTGCGGCGGCGAATGGACTTTGACCGGCGGCATCAAGCCGAACACGGTGGCGCCGATGCTGGTGAAATATATCGGCAATAATTTGAGCTGGGTCTGCCCCAAGCGCAAACGCGGGCTGACTTACACGACGCCGGGCGGCAGCGGCATCTGGGACCCGAGCATCACGGGATTTCTTTCGTATGGATTTAATGAGGTCGGGGTGTTCGGCGTGCTGCCGAATAATGTCAGCGATATGACTCAACTCAAGCCGTTTAAGGCGGCGAATGCCGCGCGGCCTTCGGAGTTGATCGCGATCGCGGATTGCAGCGGCTCGAATGATCCCACGCAGATTTTGGGCGTGGCGGATGCGGCGTGGTTCGATAGCGTTTGGGCGGGCAATTCCGGGCCAGGCACGGGTGTCACCTCGGAAAATGGGAGGCTGCAAACCGCGCATGCCAAACACAATTATCGCGCCAATTTCGTTTATGTGGATGGACACGCGGCGGCGTCGCTGCCGAGCCAGATCATCTGGGCGCAATTTTTCGGCGTTTGGGACACGAGCCTTACGGACAAACCTTGGAATCAATCCATTAGCCAGCCGAGTTACGACAGCCAGGAATGGTCGAGCATGCCGGAATGAGTTTTGTGAGGCGGCGGGTTCGGGATTTTTGAAGTGAGAAAGGGTGTGTCCGGACATCGTTCTGACGGAGTTTTCCCCCCAACTGAAGTTGGGGGTTAATGAGAAGCGTTGGGCGAGTGGGTGAGGGTTGGTTCCAAGAGGAAAATTCTTTCGTCCCTGCGGGACTTGGTTTGGAACGGATGCAAACCCAGCCATAAATGGCTTGTCATTACCCACATCTTTTTTGGAGATAAATAAGTTAAGTTGCAAATTATTGTTTGTTAGGTGGATGCGACGATTTTATTTTACACATTGTCCACGTAAAATTGTATGTTCTGGTTGCGAGACAATCCTTTGCGGAAA
>DATAUW010000022.1 GCA_036268055.1 Verrucomicrobiia bacterium
TATTAGCCCAGCAATTTATTGCTGGGTTCCCATCCGTCGCAATTCAAGTCCCGCCAGGGACGAAAGAATTTTCCGCTTGGAACCAAATCTCACCCACTCACCCAACACTTCTCATTAACCCCCAACTTCAGTTGGGGGAAAACTCCAGACGCGCGTGCGCAAGAAACGGTTTTCAACCGTTTCTCGAATTTACCATTCGCCAACCGCCGGTTTTGCCCTCTGCTTGGCAGGACGCCGCCGCCGTCGGTTCAGTCTTGTTTTTGAAGCCCAACCCCGCCACTCTATTCAACGAAATTGCACGATTTAAAAAAACGGCACGTTCAACCTATCCAACCATGAAAGCGTATCTCATCACCACCGGCATCATTTTTGGACTCATTGCCTTCGCGCACGCCTGGCGCGCCATCGCCGAACGCGACCTCCTGCGCACCAACCCCGGCGAATTCATTTCCATGGCCCTGCTCGGAGTCCTCGCCGCGTCGCTCTGTGTTTGGGCATTTCGCCTCGTCGGCAAATCATCTCGCGCTTGACCCGCTCAATCGGTCAATCGTGCTCCACGCCGCTGTCCCAAAAATTTTTCAATTCTTCCGCCGTCGGAACCGTCAATGGCCGTACGATGCGGAAGCCCAAAAATTGCGCGTCCGTGTGATACCAAATACTCTTGGGTAATTGCGGGTCCTGCATCTTCCACGACGGATCCGACCCGCGCCGCGCTGCACTCCGCAATAATTCAGGATCATCCTGCCACGAACCACCGCGAACCGCCTGCGGATAAGGCGTCGTGGCTTTCACCCACGGATCGGCGATCACTCCCGCCGCCGCCGCGCCATAACCTTGCGCCGAATATTGATCGAGCGTCCATTCCGCGACGTTTCCGTGCATGTCGAACAAGCCCCACGGATTCGGTTTTTTCTGGCCGACCTTCTGATATTTCCCGTCGCTGTTTCCCGCGAACCACGCGTAATCACCCAGCTTCGATACATCATCGCCAAAAGAATACGCCGTCGTCGTGCCCGCGCGGCAGGCATATTCCCATTCCGCTTCCGTCGGCAACCGGTAAAAATGCCCCGTCTTCGCGCTCAGCCATTTGCAATAAGTATTCGCCGCGTGCTGCGTCATGCTGATCGCCGGAAAACCGTCCTTGCCCATGCCGAAACTCATCTCCACATACGGCTTCGTCGGATGCGTCACCGCGTCCGCGATTTCCGGCGTATTCCCTTTTTTCATTTCGGGATACATGAACAACTCAAACTCATTCCAGGTCACCTCGCATCGCTCCATCCAAAATGGCGAGACACTTATCTTGCGCTGCGGCCCTTCATCCGCCTTGCGCTTGGCTTCGCTCTCCGGACTGCCCATGACGAACGTCCCCGCCGGAATCGGAACCATGTCAAACGTCACTCTCGTCCCGGGAATCGTCTCGGTATAACTTTTCATTTCCGCCGGCGACGCCGCGTTTCCCTGCGCGATTATTTTTTTGCGAATCTCGGAAATCGTCGCCACCTCGTCGTTCGTTTCCGCCACCACGATCTTCCGCGCAATCAGCGTCACGCCCTCCGGCCATTTCGCTCCCTGCAAAATCCATAATCGCAGCGTCTCGGTCTGCGCCTTCGTCAGCGATTCGTCCTTCGGCGGCATCTTTTTATCATCGTCTGCCGGCAGTTGCGTGGACGTGTAAAGCGGACTCTTCGCCGGGTCGCCGGGCACGATGTCAATCCCGTCTGCGCCGCCTTTGAACGCATCGGCGCGATTATCGAGACGCAGTTTGCTCTTGGCCTTTTCGGGATTATGGCAGCGGACGCAGTTGTTCTCCAAAATCGGTTTTACCTGCGCATTGAAATCAATCGCGTCGTCCGCGTGGACGGCGCTCAAATCAAATCCGCCAGCGAATGCAAAAACCAAAACCATCGCCGTCCTTACAATAAGTTTATTTACCGCACGGAAGCCAAGTACCGGTTTTGCTCTGCGGCCCCCCCCCCATTCCCGCCGTTCAAAAACAAACCGAAGTGGGTCTTGGGGAGCGCACGCGTCCCGCGTGCAGTGTTCGGCATCCTTGCCGAACACATTTCTCGTCTTTATTTCTGATGGCATCATGTTTTCTCCAAAACCAACTGATCTCATTATCTATCCGCCATAACCGACGCCCACCCCAGTTCGATTATTCGATTGCATCCATCCGCCGGGCGAACATCTCCATCTTGTCCCGGGGAGCGCACGCGCCCTCGCGTGCAGTGGCTGGCGCCCCCGCCGGCCACATCTTTATCCGTTCAATAAATCCCACCCACTTTTCTTCAAAACGGTTCCCTGATTGGCACGTCGAAATCGCTTAATGCCCGCAGTGTTGACGACCGCGATTTTTTTGTCAATCTGCACACGCGTGAACGCGGGCAAATTTCTCAAATATTTTATCTTCGCGATGGTGGCCTCCAACCTCGCTCTCGCCGCGTGGGTGCTGATCGGCGGCATGACCACCAAAGAAAAACCCGCAACCGCAACACCCGCCGCTTCCACAAACTCCACCAACTCATCCGCCGCGCCCGAAAAAAACCCGTAGCCTCGTCACTCCCCGCGATAGACACACTTCGCCGTGCAAGTCTCCGCCACCACCACTTCACTCAACAACGGCAATTTCGGTTTCAACTTTTTCCAGATCCAGATCGCCACATTTTCGCTCGTGGGATTTTCCAGCCCGGGAATTTCATTGAGATAATAATGGTCGAGCTTTTCCCAAAGCGGTTTGAACGCCGCCGAAATCTCCGCATAATCCATCACCCACCCCAGCCGCGGATCGCATTCGCCGCTCACCACGATCTCAGCCGTGAAGCTGTGGCCATGCAAACGCCGGCACTTATGATTCTTCGGCAAATGCGGCAACAAATGTGCCGCCTCAAATTGAAATGTTTTTCGTAGTTCCATCTTCGTTTGAATTAAAAATTAAAAATGCAAAATCAAAAAAAGCAAAGTGAGTTTTCAGGGGCATATCTTATCACCGCCTCCGATGGTAGGGCCGCGCCGCCGCGCCGCCGGTAAGGCATTCGTACGCCAGCAAAAGCAATCCAGCCGACCGGCCGCGACCAAACGTGGTTGAACGTGGCCAAACCCAATCTCACATGGCCGACGATGGCGTGCGTAGCCGCGCGTGCTAAACCCTGCAAAAAATTCTTCTCCCTCTCCGCCGCTTGCGGGGGAGAGGGCCGGGGAGAGGTGGTCCCACCCATTTTTTTCAGAGGTGAATACCAGTAACTTGTTTGGGGCGTTGCGTGCGGGAACTTCGGTAAACCCACCCTCTCCCCCACCCCTGACGGACGCAATGTATTTACCCCCAGCTTCAAACGCACATTCCAAATTTTGCATTTTAATTTTAAATTTTTAATTTCTGACGACGCTTCACGGAAAGCTTCATGAAGAAATTCCACGAGCGCCAATCGTTCACGGACTATACCGATGAATCGTGAAAAAAATTCTTCTCCCTCTCCGCCGCTCGCGGGGGAGAGGGCCGGGGAGAGGTGGTCCCATCCATTTCTTTCAGAGGTGAAATACATGGCAATTCAGGCAATTTGTTTGAAGAACTGCGTCCGGGAATTTTGAGAAACGCACTCCCCTCGCCCGCACTTAATGGTGCACACGTACCCAACTCCAAAAGCACATTCCAAATTTTGCATTTTTAATTTTAAATTTTTAATTTTTATTTCCTCAATCCTGCTCCCAATCCGCCCACGTAACCAAATCCCCCAGCGCCGGCCGCCCATCGTGACGCCACAGCAGCGGCGGATTCTGCATCTTGCCGAGCGGACAAACGCGCGTGATACCCCAGCGCGCCAACTGCGTCGCGAAATGCTGCGCGCGATCTTCCGTCGCCGCCAAACCCACCGTCGAAACCTTGCCGATCACGCTGTCCGCCCCCTGCAATGCCTCGGTCAAATTCGCCACGCCTTTCACGTAAATAAAACGGTTGAGACAGGACAGTTGAAACCGCGGATCGCTCTCGTAGATCACCGTCCACGCCGTGGAATTTTCGCTGTGCCACATCAGCGTGTCCGGCGAATGCGCCGCGCGAATCTCATAGAAGGCGCGTTTGGATGCGATCACCGCCGCCGTCTCCGCTGGCAGCGCCCCGCGCGGCTGCTCGCTTTCCAGCCGCGCCAATTCTTCCGCGATCATTTTGGCGAATAATTCGCCGGTCAATTCCCCGCCGTGTTCCACATAAATAACATGCGGCGAAAGACAACCCTGCTGGTCCCACGCGATCACATCCATCGCCGCCCGCGTCGCAATTTTTTTGGGATTAAACCCGGACAACATTTCGTGCGCGACATAACCAAAACTCACGCGATGCCCATATCCCACGAACCGCGTCTTCACCGGCAAATGATACCGTATCTCGCTGAGCGTTTCGTCGCTGCCCGTCGCGGTCACGCAATCCGCCTCTTTGAACAGCGGCATCTCCAAATTCATCGAACCGCCGCGCCACTCGGCGACTTCCAGGCACGCGCCCAGTTTCCCATCCGCTTCATAAAGCGAATGCGCGAACATTCGCGGCAGAAACGAACATCCGCTCGCGCACTTCACAAATTGCGCCGACTTGGTGAGCAACCCCAAAATGATGCTCATAAAAATCGGATTCGGCAGCGTGCCGCCCGCGATCTGCACCAGCAATTCCGGCCCGCGCGCCAGTGCCGCGCGTTGGGCTGAAGTTTCAGCCGCCGTCGCGCTGAACACATCGAGGCGGTCCACCGTTCCCAATTCCTGCATCATCAATGCGCGCAAATTTTCCGTTGTGATCTGCCGGAAAAAAGTGTCCAACCCATGCGCCAAAGTTTGCCGCGAAAAACCGGTCGCCGCCGGCCCCTGCGCCAGCGCGAACTGGCGAATGGGATATTCCGAGTCCAGCCAATTCTCCGTGACTTTTGCGATCAGCCGGATCAGCGATGCCGCCGTCCGCTCCGCCAGGTAACGCTCGCGATTGCGTTTCAAGGTTTGGCACGCGTCGGCAATGATGGTCTGCGTCAGCGCCGCTTCCGGCGGCAGGTCGGCTAAAAAATAATTCGGCAGGTTCATCTAAGCGTGATTGCGGCCGCCCCTCATTGTCTGTGGGTCGCCGTCGCAGGAAAATTCGTTTCGTCCACCGCCGCGTGCGGCAGCGTCGTGCGATTATGCACGCCCTCCCAAATCCAGAACAGCAGCGTCGCCAGTGGAAACAAAAGAATGAACAGGAGCAAAATGCGTTTCATAAAATCATGCGCTTTGGAGTGAGCAGCCGCGCGATTCCGCGAGCGCCACGCGTCCGAGCAATTCAAACCCGTCGCCGCGTCGCGCGCCCAGGTCTTCCATCTGAATCGCCATCACGGAATAAACATTCGCCAAATCAAAAATGCGAATCAATCCCGTTTCTCCCTCGGCAGCCTCGCGCCCGGTTTCCGGCGAAACAATCTGCACCCGCGCCCACGGTGGAAAATGAAATCGCCTCGCTTGTCCGTTTCCAACCACCCCGTCATAAGCCTGCGAACTCAATTCACTCATGCCGTATTCGCAAATGATGTTCGCCGGAGAAATACCCAGCGAGTGCGAAATAAACGCGTGCAATTCCGTCTTGGCCATCTCCCGCGAACGCCCTTTGTAACCACCCGTTTCCATCGCGCGCGAACCCACCGGCAATTTCAAACGCAAATTGTCTCCCTGCATCCGATCCGTCAGATGCACAAAATTAAACGCCGTGCCCAACACAATCAACGGACGATTGGAAGCGATGGCATTCTCCAACGACGTGCGCGTAAGCTCCCAATCCAATTCCCACGCCCCATCACTCAGCGCCATCCCGCAAAAAAGTGCTTCACCCAAACCAAATTCACGGCTCACCGTTTCAAACATGTGTACCAGCGAAGAATTCGGCGACTGCTCCGGCGAAGGCGTCAAAAATAAAAAATCCGCGCGCCCGGCCTCAGGCAGCAAATGTTGACGAAACCACGGCAACAGCGAAGCCTCATAAATCGCCAGCGAATCCGCGTTGTGAAAATGGCGGCTGGGCCGTTGCGCCGTCGTGCCGCTCGAATGAAACGCGCGTGCGCGTTGTTCAACCGGCAAACTCGTCACTTCCAATTCCTTGAACGCCGCCGTCGGCATCGCCGGAATCTGCCGCCAATCGCTAATCTTATCCGGCGAGATTCCCCGCGCCTCGCAAAATCGCCGATACGCCGCATTGTGCGTGAATTGAAGTCTGAAAAGTTCGCCCGCCAGATGATTGAACCGTTCATCGCCGGAAACTCCGGCGCGGATGAACTCGCGCAACTGCGCGGCGTAGCCTGAAAATGTCGCTGAATGTGTCATGCGGTTTTTGGTAAAACACGGCTGGTTTTCCGCAACAGCCGTCCGCCACTGTCCGCCGAATCCCCCAAATTGTCGAGCGCGAAGAAAACGGCGATGGTCATTACAACCATCGCCGCCAAATACCAGCCACTTCGCCAAATGAATTTTACTTCTTCGGCACGGTCGCAATCGCCTGCTTCATTTCATCGAGATGCACATCAGCGGAGGGATTGTCCGTGACGTGAACAATTTTCCCATCCAGCCCGATCAAAAAGCTCACGCGCCGATCCATGTTTCTACCCGGCATCCGAACGCCATAAACATCGGCGATCTTCCCATCCGTATCCGCGATCAACGGAAAATTCAGCGTGTACTTGCTGATGAATTGTTGATGGCTCGCCGCCGAATCAAAACTAACCCCCACCACCTCAACATTGTCCTTGCCCAGGTCGCCCATGCGATCCCGAAGCCCACAAGCCTCCTTCGTGCAACCCCTGGTATCGTCCTTGGGATAAAAATAAAGCAGCACGACTTTCTTTCCAATGTCATCGGAAAGTTTCCAATTTTTACCATCCTGATTTTTACCTTCGACCAGCGGCGCAGCCTCACCCACCGCCGGCGCCTTGGCGGCATCGGCAAACGTGGTGGTCAAACTGGCAATCAAAGTGGCGGCGGTGAGAGATAATGCAAGTAAGGCTTTCATAGATTCTCGGTTATATTTTTGTTCCCGATAAGAGTGACCCAACTTAACTGGGATAACCATAGTGTCAATGTCTTGATTACCCAATTTGCAGTGGACTTATAACGAAACCACCGCACCCGTCCTGATGGATTTTTCCTCCGCCTCACAAATCTCAACCGCACTCAAGCCATCCGCCGCCGTCACAACGCTCGGCGCAACCCCCCTTTGAATGCAGTCAATAAAATAACGCGTCTCGCCCAGGTAACCATCCCCCGCCTCGCATGAAACAACACGCCCCGCCTGGCCTGGCTCATAAATCTTGAGCGACTCCACTCCACGCGACAAATCAAAGTCCACCGTCGCCCGCTCGAAATTCACCGTGTATTCCATTTTGAATCCAAACGAGTCCGCCATCAGCCAACTCGCCTCCGCCGTCACGGGAGTTCCGTCCGCCACCTGATACGACGTCACCACATGATCCGGCGCGCCGCTGAACCGCGTGATGCCCGTTGAGAAAACACTCCGCGGACGCCCAAAACAAAATTGCACGAAATCCGTATCGTGAATGTGAAAATCCAAAAGCGCGCCGCCGGAATCTTCTCCGTTAAAATAATTCGCATTGCCCCACGCCGGCGGCGGCGACACCCGGCGGAAGCGCGCGGCCAAAACTTTGCCGTACGTTTGCGCGTCAATGGTTTGTTTGAGCCACGTCCATTCCGGCCAGAAACGCATCACCATCGCCGGCATAAAAAATCCTTTGGCGCTCGCCGCCGCTTCCACAATCTCCCGGCACAACGCCGGCGTCCGCGCCAGCGGTTTTTCGCACAAAACATGTTTGCCCGCACGCAACGCCGCAACCGCCAGCGGCACATGCCATCGCGTCGGCACGCACAGGTCAATCAAATCAACGCCGGGGTCCGCGAGCAGTTGCGCAAAATCCGTGTACGCCCTGACCTGCGCGAGGTCGAGCTTGAACGGTTGCGTATCGCCAATATTTCCACCCGCGCCAGACAGATCGCCATCCGCCGGTAATTTTCTCGTGCTGCAAACCGCCGCCACGCGCGCGCCGGGAATTTTGTGATACGCCTTGATGTGCGTCGCGCCCATGAAACCCACTCCCACTACGCCCACGCCCACGCTCACAGTTTTCATTGGGTGAAGCGCGCGAGATATTCGTGCGCCGCGCAAATGTCCGCCACGCGTTGTTCACCCGCCTCGCGTTCAATGCAAAAATTTCCGCTGAAGCGCAGTTGCTCGACCGTGCGAAAAAACGCGGCCCAATCCACCTGCCCCATGCCCACCACCACCTCCTGCCCCCACGTGCCGGGCTTCTTCGTCTTCACCGCGTCCTTGATGTGGCACTGCTTGAGCCACGGCCCCAGCGCGCGCAACGCCGCGATCGGATCTTCCATGTCATACAAAATGATATTCGCCGGATCGTAATTCACGCCCACGTTCGGCTGGTTAAGCAGTCGCAAAAAAGTGCGCAGCGTCTCCGCCTTTTCCTGTCCCGTCTCAAAACCAAGTTCCATTCCTTTCGCCGCAAATAATTCCGCGATCAACGTGATTCGTTGAAGCAATTTCTGAAACGTGCGGTCGCTCGGATCATGCGGCAAAAATCCCGCGTGAAACGTCACCAGCTTGACGCCCAGTGCTCGCGCAATTTCCGCATCCGCCTGGATGTTGCGCCAATTTTCCTCCCACGTCGCATCCGGGACCACCCCGCCGGTTTGCGCGATGGATTCCATCGTCGAATAATCTTCGCCCACGGTCGCAATCATCGCCGACGCAAAAGTAATTCCATTTTTCGCGCACAACTCCGGCAGAACTCCCCACACCGCCGGCTGCGAACGCAATGGATCGAGCGCGATCTGCACGCGTTGGATGCCGATGGTTTGCAGTTGCCGGATCAGGTCATCGGGATCAGCCGGACGCAATGACCAACTGCATACGGCGAGATTAGCGGCGGTGATCATGGTGAGTCCAAACGTCGTGCACGTGCAAAAATAATTACTTCGTTTGAAACCGTTTCACGAACTCGATAAATCCTTCCGCCTGGGTTTTCAACCGGCCCACAATTTCCGCATTGCTCAACTTGCCTTCGCCATCCAGCGAATTGCCCACGAGCGGCAGAAATACGCGCTCGGGAAAAATGTAGGCATTGCGATAGCCAAAAATTTGCTGAAGCTGTTCCACCGGTCGAAGCGCGCCCCACATGCCCGCCGCCAACCCGACAAAACAAACCGGGCGATGATGAAAGCTCTCGGGAAACTTCAACATGTCTATGAAGTATTTCAAGATACCCGGAATCCCGCCGTTATATTCCGGCGTCACGATGATCAACGCCGTGGACTTAAGAATGGCCTCGGAAAAAGGCGCAAACGCCGCCGGTTTTTCACCGTAGGAAGTCGGCGCAAAAATCTCCGGGGGCAATTCCGCCAGATCCACCACCTTCAGCGGCACCTGAAGCTGCTTATAAATTTCTTCGATCTGCCGGGCGACTTTGCGCGTATTGCTGCCCGGACGATTCGTGCCAACGAGTAGCGTCATCATGCGCGCAGCATGACGGCACGGAAATCGAGTTTCAAGATTTCAGTTTCAAACTTTTTCGCGACAAATCTATTGCCACGCTTTTTCAGATTTTGCGCCATAATGTTCAAACGCTGTGGAAAGCCCTTTCAGCACTTCAGCGGTCGTCTCAAACAGCGCCTGCGCTTTCGGCTCCTTGACCTTCTCAACGTCGGCGCGCAGATGCTCAACGAGTTCATCCAGGCGTTGGCGAATGTGAATGGCGTGAAAATTTGGGTCCGATGGTGTGGGAGTGGCATTCATAAAATCATTCCGGTTGAAGTTACAAACAAACCTATGACCGGTTTTGGGCACTGTCAAATTCGAGCGTAATTTACATCCCATTTATTCGATTTAATGGCTTGAACATCTATGACGCATCCGCGCAATGGTAAGATGACGCTCCCAATGCCGCCGCAAGGACAACTGATATTCTAGCGCATGGTAGGGCTGCGCTGCCGCGCAGCCGCCCTAAGTCCCGCATGGACAACCGACAATCCAGGGCACGGTAGGGCGGAGCTGCTGCTCCGCCGTCCGCAGTCCCGCAGGGACGAAAGATCTTAGCCCAGCCATTTATGGCTGGGTTTTAGTTCGCTTCCAATTCGAGTCCCGCCAGGGACGAAAGAATCTAACGAAAACAAACACGGCGCGAGTCTGGATGATTTCAGAAATATTTCTTTCGTCCCTGCGGAACTGCGGCTATGTGGCACGACCCATCTTGCCACTTGGAGCTAGTGCGCGGATGCACTCCGATCCAATTTCATGGATTCAATATGTGAATTGGAAAATTCTGCGCTATTTCAAAGTCTCTTGCCTTGCGCCAAGGTATGATTTAGCATCCGCTTGTTACGGCATCAATAGTTTCAAGATGATAGTATGAGGTCTATACTTACCCGAGCAGGAGTTTTGACACCTCTGGCTTTATCTCTCGCGCTGGCGCACGCTTCCGCTCAGACAACGAATTATCAACTTCATTTCGTTGGCTATATCAATGTGGATTTCGTGGCCTCTTCTCGAACCCGCTTGAGGGGGTGAGCAACACACTGAGTGAGTTGTTTCACAATTATCCTAACCCGGCATATGGCCCGCCAGAAGGCGCGACGATTTATCTTTGGAATCCGGTCACTTTATCGTTTGATACCAACTCTACATTTACCCACGGCTCCTGGACGTTTGATTTCACCTTGCCTCCAGGGGTTGGCGCCATGCTTGTTACACCGGAGCCATTTTCAAACTCATTTTATGGCTATGTGATCAACTCTGATGGAACTCTTCCCATCCCTGATGGCCCTGCAATCTCGCCTTTCCCACCAGTTTTTACCGGGCCAAACGGGCTCTACCTCCTTGCTGATAAAGCACCTCAAATTGACACAGGTACAAACATTTTTCTGTCCATCCTGGGTCGGATTCCATTTGTGGGCGAACAGGTAATAACCTTCTCCAGCACCAACACCTATCTTGGCAATGGCACTTGGGACTCGATTCCCACTTTGAAATATGGCCAGGCCGCTTTTTTGAACATCATGTCGGAGCCGTCGCCGCTATTGTCTATCATCTGCACTAATGGAAATATTATCGTCTCGTGGCCACTAACAGCACGCGATTGGATACTTGAAACCAACAGCGATCCGCTCTCACTTTCCTGGCAAAATTACCTTGGGCCGATCACCAATAATTGCGTAACGAACACGTTGTCAACCGGAAGCCTGTTCTACCGCCTCACGTATCCGTAAAAATATCTTCAGCTTCTTACGGCCCAATCCAATCGCTGGTCCCGCCAACACTCAACCTCATGCCTTTAAGAAATCTCGGCACAAATGAATTGGCGCGTGCGCCCGGCCCATTCGGTCCCCACTGCCACTGATATATCCGGTCCCGCAATCCATTCCGTGCGCAGTAACAATTAAATCGCCAGCGCCCACTCATCGCCGTGGGCAAAACCGCCGTGATGATTTCCCCTTCTCCCGGACGCAAATGCTTCACGGCGGCGCGATAACCAACCGAGATGCTTCCGGGTTTTCCCAAAGTCTCGATTTTACCAAAGCCAAAAGCGGTGACGGCGGTTGAACCACCCACATTCGTGATCGCAAAGTTCGCACACCACGCGCCCGTGTCATTCGTGATGGATAAAAATTTGACCGTCAGTTTTGGTTCCCGCCCCGCCTTCAGGCACTCGAACAAAAGCGCGGCCGCAAAAAAGAACAGCAGCAAAAATAGAAATATTTTTCGACGCGAAGTTCCCATAAACCCATCATTCAAAATCCGCTTGCTGGTTCACAACCCGGCTCGCGATCGTCCTTCGCTCACCATAGGAAACCATGCCGCTGGCCCCGTCAATGACAGAGCGAAGCCAAAATGGAAAATTCTGCGCTTGCAATATCGCGCCTTTTGGCTAATTTCCACGGTTCCGCCGCTTGATACGCGGCACTAACATTTAACGAATATATTTTATGGCAACCGCAAACGACCTCCGCCGTGGCATGGCGATCAATTATAATGGCGACGTAGCCGTGGTGCTCGACAGTCAGCATCGCACCCCCGGCAACCTGCGCGCCTTCGTCCAGGCGACCATCCGCAGCATCAAGACCGGCAAATCTTCCGACGTGCGCTTCAGCTCCACGGAAAAGATCGAAGTCATCCCCATGATGACGCGCAAGATGGAATACAGCTATAAGGACGGCGAGGATTATGTTTTCTCCGATCCCGAAACTTTTGAGACCGTGAACTTGACGGAAGAAATCGTCGGCGACGCCAAAAATTTCCTGGTCGAAAATTCTCAGGTCACCACCACGTTCGTCGAAGAAAAAGCCGTTTCCATCGAACTGCCCTCGAGTGTCGTGCTCACGGTCAAAGACGCGCCGGAAGGCATCCGCGGCGACTCCGCCAACAACATGCAAAAGCCCGTCATCATGGAAACCGGCATCACCGTCCAGGCCCCGCTCTTCATCAAAACCGGCGAGAAGCTCAAGATTGATACTCGCACCGGTAAATACATGGAACGCGCCTAACTCGCGAACCTCCAATTTATTCTCGCGCGGGCGGACCTAAAAAGTCCGCCCGTTTTGCTTTTGGTGATACCGCCGCCTTGTAAAAACCCTTCTAAAACGCCCGTTTCATTGCCTGAAATCCCCCTCTTGACTAAAGCCCGTTCGCATTTATGTATCCCTTATGAAGCATACACAGAAAGATCAGTTATCTCTATCGTCTCATGATAGAAGTGGGGCTATATCATGGGTGGCGGGCCGGGCGAACCTGGCGGGTTTCAGCGATTTCAAATCTTCTGCAATCGGGAGGATCCCATGAACAAAATGCCATATATTAAATCTGCTGTGTTCGGCCTCGCCGTGGCACTGATTGTCATTGTGACCGGTTGCGTGGGATACGTCGGTCCTGACGGTGGCGACGTATATGTTCCCGGGCCCGAAGTCACCGTGTTCGGTGGCGGCTTCGGTCGCGTCCATGACGTGCATGCTTATAGCCATCGCGGTTTTGTAAGCCGGGGTTATGCCCATGGCGGCGGCTTTCACGGACGGCGCTAAAACTTTTCCAACTTGAACTGCCCATCATTATGAAATTCTCCAAACAAATTTTTCAACCTGCCACTCTCCTCGCCACCGTCGCCGCTCTGAGCATCGGCTTTAGTCCGCTCAATTCAGCCGCAGCGGACGATTCCTCCACCAAACCCGACGGCCGTAAATTCCCTTCGCCGGACGAAGCCATCCAGGCGCTCCGCACCGCCGCCGAAAGCAAAGACGAAGGCGCCCTGCGCGAAATCTTCGGCCCGCAATTCAAAGAGCTTCTCACTGGCGATAAAGTTCAGGACGCGCAAAACGCGCAGAAGTTCGCGAATGTGATGGCCGAAGGTTGCAGTCCCGTTACCGAGGGCGACAAGGTCACGCTCGAAATCGGCACCAATCATTGGCCCTTGCCCATTCCGCTCGTGAAGGTCAATGACCAATGGCAATTCGATACCGCCGCCGGCAAAGAAGAAATCATCAACCGCCACGTCGGCAAAGATGAGTTGAGCGCCATAGGCGTTTGCCGCGCGTATGTAAAAGCGCAGCAACAATTCGCCAGCGCCAATCAAAACACTTACGCCGAAAAATTCAAAAGTTCGGCTGGCAAAAAGGATGGCTTGTATTGGCACGCTGCGGACGGCGAACCGGAAAGTCCGTTCGGCCCGCTCGTTGCGGAAGCGCATGCGGAAGGCTACACCTCACACCTGCGGCCGCATCCGTTTCACGGCTATTACTTTCACATCCTGACGCGCCAGGGCGAGGCCGCGCCCGGCGGAAAAATGAACTATGTTTCTGATGGCAAATTGACCGGCGGCTTCGCGCTCATTGCCTATCCCGAAAAGTGGGACCAATCGGGCGTTATGACCTTCATCGTCAACCAGGACGGCAAAATCTATCAGCGCAACTTGGGTGAAGACACCTTGCATCTCGCGCGCGACATCAAGGAATACAATCCCGACAGCCAATGGACCCTCGTCGAAGACGAAGGCATCGCCGACGCCGCGACTGAGAAATAACCTCAAAACCTAATTGAACCGTGGAGACGCGGAGGTTGGAGAAGAATCATTTTCTCCAACCTCCTTTTCTTTTTAACCCGTAAATTATTTTTCAATCCATTCGCCACCTTTTAATTTTTCAGACCTCCGCGCCTCCGCGTCTCCGCGGTTCAAAAGTATTTTCAGCTTCCCCTTGCCTTCGCCGAAAAAATAAAAATAATTGTCCTGAACGGGGTAACATCGTTCGTCATTCCTTTGTTAGATTAACGAACGTCCATCAACAATAACGAAAATATTATGAGCAAATCCACGAAACCATCGGCCAGCATCATCTGGTTTGAAATCCCGGCGGACGATATGAATCGCGCCAAGAAATTCTACAGCTCACTCTTCGGCTGGAAGATCAATCCCATCCCCAACATGGACAGCTACTGGCACATTGATACCGGCGGCCCCGACCCCACGCCCGACGGCGGCATGATGCAGCGCAAATGCCCCGAGCAATCCATCACCAATTACGTTCTCGTCCCCTCCGTCACCACCGCTGCCAAAAAAGTTACCAAACTCGGCGGCAAAGTGATCATGGAAAAAACCGTCGTCCCCAACATGGGCTGTTTTGCCGTCTGTCAGGACACCGAGAACAACACCTTCGCCCTTTGGGAAATCGCCAAGGGCATGAAAAAGAAAAAATAAATGTCCTGATCGCGATCCTTCGTTCGTCGTCTCTATGAACGATCGAATGGATCGCAACTTAACAAAAATAAAATTATGAAAAATCAATACATCCTGTTCTTCCGCGACACTAGCTGGACCAAAGGCCTTTCGCCGGAGCAAATTCAAACCGTTCTCGGCGAATGGAAAGGCTGGTTCGAAGGCCTGATGAGCGATGGCCGCGCCAAGGCCGGTCACCCCCTCGAAAACACCGGCAAAGTTATCTCCGGCAAAAAAGGCCGCGTCGTCGCCGACGGTCCTTATGCCGAAGCCAAGGAAGCCGTCGGCGGTTTTTTCTTCCTCGAAGTCGAGAGCATGGACGAAGCCGTCGCCATCGCCAAGCAATGCCCCGGCCTCGATTACGGCGCCATCGTTGAAGTGCGCCCCGTCGCCGCGGAATGCCCCGCGATGCGGCACATGCAGGAAAACCAGCTCGCGCACGCCGCGGCTTGAGTCTTCGCCGGGAACATCATGCATGCTCCCGCAGCCGTAGATTCGCCACCATCCGGGGATATTTCCCGGGTGGTGGAACATCTTTTCCGCCATGAATCCGCCCGGCTCGTCGCCACGCTGACCGGCATCTTCGGCATCGAAAATCTGCAACTCGCCGAGGACGTCGTCCAGGAAGCGCTCGCGCGCGCCCTGCAAACCTGGCCGTATTATGGCGTGCCAAAAAATCCCGCCGCGTGGCTCATGCAAGTCTCGCGCAATCTCGCCCTCGACGTCGTCCGGCGCGAAAAAAATTTCCGCAGCAAGGAGACCCAAATCGTCACGTTCATGGAGCGCAGTCCCGCGCCCGGCGGCGAATCTGCTTTTCAGGAACAGGACCTCAAGGACGATCATTTGCGCATGATGTTCGTCTGCTGCCATCCGCTCGTTCCCGCCGACGCGCAGGTGGCGCTCGCGTTGAAGACGCTTTGCGGTTTCAGCATCGCCGAAATCAGCCGCGCGTTTTTGACCAGCGAAGCCGCCATCGCGAAACGCCTCACGCGCGCGCGTCAAAAAATTCGCGATGTCCAGGTGCCCTTTGAAATTCCCGCGCGCGGTGAATTATCCCGCCGCCTCGATGGCGTCCTGCAAACGCTTTATCTGCTTTTCAACGAAGGTTACAAGGCCTCCAGCGGCGAACGGCTCGTGCGCGAAGAGCTTTGCCACGAAGCGATCCGTCTCGCCACGCTGCTTTCCGAACACGCCGCGGGAAATTGCCCCCGTACACACGCTTTGCTCGCCTTGATGTTTTTGAACGCCGCGCGTTTGTCCACGCGCCTGGATGTCGCGGGAAATCTGCTGCGCCTTCAGGAACAGGATCGTCTGCAATGGGACCAGCCGATGCTCGCGCGCGGCATGTTTCACTTCGCGCAATCCGCCGCCGGCGGCGAAGTGACGGAATACCATCTGCAAGCGGGCATCGCCGCCTGTCATTGCGCCGCGAGCGATTATGAATCCACCGACTGGCCGCAAATTCTTTCGCTCTACGATCATCTCATCGGCTTCGACGATTCCCCCGTCGTCGCCCTCAACCGCGCCGTCGCGCTGGCCAACGTCTGCGGCCCCGGGGAAGGCATCGCCGCCATCAACGCCATCGCCGATCGCCGGTCGCTCGAAGATTATTATCTCCTCTACGCCGTGCTGGGCGAGTTGGAATTCCGCTGCGAACATTTCGCCGCCGCCGCCGCGCATCTAAAAAAATCCATCACCCTCGCCGAAATCAAATCCGAAAAAATCTTCCTCACCCGCCGCCTCCACACCTGCGAAAAACAACTCCAGCCATAATTTCCTCTTCCAAAATCCCTTATCGTTCCGCCTCCTCTCTGCGCCTCTTCCGCCTCTGCGCCTCTGCGTCAAACCTCCTTCCGAATACCCACCGTCCACAAATTCACCCCCACATACCTCTTGCCGTAATCCCCCATTTAGCCAAAATTCCTCACCGCATGACACGCGAAGCGCCATTCGATCTCGTCTCACTTTTTGATTTCGTCGAGGACGTCCTCGCCTGGGTCAAAGACCGCGAAGGCCGCTACCTCTGGGTCAACCGCACCTTTCTACTGAACCACACCCTCGCCCATCCCGAACTCGATGCCGGCGCTTCCGAGAAAAACATCCTCGGCAAAACCGATTACGATCTTTCACCTGGCTTTCTCGCCGACCAATTCCGTCTCGATGACGAATACGTTCTCGCCGGCAACCGCATCGTCAATCGCATCGAACGCGTCGGCGAATCTCCCGATGCCCCCGCGTGGAACGTCACCAATAAAATTCCCGTCCGCGATGCCAAAGGAAAAATCGTCGGCACCGCCGGCATCACGCGCGTGCTCAATCAACCCGCCCCGCAATCCGGCGCCAATGCCGGTTTCAGCCGCGTGCTCGAATACATTCGCGAGCATTACGCCTCGCCCATCACCAATGAGGAACTCGCCAAGGTTTCCGGCATGTCCCTGCGCGCCTTCGAGCGGCAGTTCCTCGCCAGCTTTCATCTCACGCCGCAAAAATATTTGCGCAAACTTCGCCTGCGCATCGCCACGCGCGCGTTGATCTACACCGAGGATTCATTGTCTGAACTCGCGTTGAATTGCGGGTTCGCCGACCAGAGCCATTTCGCGCGCGAGTTCCGCCGTCAATTCGGCCGCACCCCGCGCGAATACCGCCGTCATTACAAAAACTCCGCTGCCGTTCCTGGCACAAAGTCTGCCGCTTCCGCGCAATAATCCTTTTGCCCGCCGCGCTACCTTCAGAGGCGAATTGCAAAATGATTTATGAAAATCGGACTCTATAGCATCACTTACCTCGGCTGCTGGTACAACGGCGAAGCCCTCACCCTGCCTGAACTCATCGTCACGGCAAAAAAATTTGGCTACGACGGCGTCGAGATTGACGGCAAACGTCCGCACGGCAACCCGCTCGATTGGCCGAAAGCCAAGTGCCAGGATTTGCGCCGCTTCGCCGACAACACCGGAGTCGAAATTCTCGGAGTTGCCGCCAACAACGATTTCAGCAGTCCGGTTCCCGAGGTGCGCGAGGCCCAGATTTGTTTCATGCGCGAATTGATCCGCATGACCGCCGACATGGGCGCAAAAGACCTGCGCGTATTTCTCGCGTGGTGGGGAATCACGCGCCACCCGAAACTTGCGAGCTACGACATTCCCGAAAATAATTGGCCCGTGCTGCACGAAAAATTTACCGAAGAGGAAATTTGGGGTTGGTGCCGCGAAGCTTTGATCGAGAGCGCACAATACGCCCGCGAAATGGGTGTCACCCTCGCGCTGCAAAATCACAAGCCGCTCATCCGTGATCACAGCGACGTCCTGCGGATGGTTCGCGAAGTAAATTCACCGCATCTCAAAGTTTGTCTCGATGCCCCGCTCATGCCCGACAAGAGTCTCGCCGCGATGCGCGAAGCCGCGCGTGCTGTCGGCAAGCTGCAAGTGATGTCGCATTTCGGCGGCGAGTTCGACCGCAATCCCGATGGCAGCATCACGGGCGTGGATCGTATTGACGGCGTGGTCACGGGTGAAACCAATCAATATTACCGCGACTTCGCGAAGGCCATGCGCGAAATCGGTTATCACGGTTACACCAGTTACGAACTCTGCCATCAACTGCCCGTTGTTAATGGAAAAACGGTGGGCATCGAATTCGCCGACAAGAATGCGCAACTCGCCGCCGAGTTCATGCGCACGATCATCAAGGAAGAATACGCGAAGAAACCCGCCCAGGTTTTGCAACCGGTCGGAGCGTGACGCCATGAAACTCCGGCAGGTTTTTCTCGCTTCGTTTTTGGTGGTGGCGATGGCGCTTAGCGCTCGCGCCGCTGAACCGCTCGGCCCGGAATATCGCGTCGGTGGTTTCGTGGTCGGTTGCCAGGCTTACATGTTTCATCGCTTCACCGCTTTTGAAGCGATGGACAAAACCGTCGCGGCTGGCGGCAAGGTGATCGAGTTGTATCCCGGGCAAATGCTAAGTCCCGATGAGCCTACGACCAAGGTGCTGCCCACCGCTTCGGACAAGACGATTGAGAAATTAAAAACGAAAGCGAAACAGTGCGGCTTGCTCATCGTCAACTTCGGCGTGGTGGATATTCCGAAGGACGAAGCAGGCGCGCAGCAGGTGTTTGAATTCGCCAAAAAACTTGGCGCGCGCGCGATCACTATCGAGCCCACGGCCGACCAGATGGACATGATCGAAAAGCTCGTCAAAGAATACAATATTTCCGCTGGAATTCATTGCCATCCGCATCGCGCCGCGCATCCTGATTATAAATTATGGGATCCGAATTATGTGTTCTCGCTCGTCAAAGGCCGGGATCCACGTTTTGGCGTGTGCGCGGACGTCGGACATTGGACGCGTTCCGGCGTGGACGCCGTCGCCGCGTTGAAACTTTTTGAAGGCCGCGTCATCAGCGTGCATTTGAAGGATATTCCCGAATCCGGCAATCCCGATTCTCCCGACGTCGTGCTCGGCCTCGGCGTGACGAATGTCCGCGGCATCCTCCGCGAATTGCATCGCCAAAAATTCGACGGCAATATTTCCATCGAATACGAACGCGACTGGGCCAACAGCGTGCCCGACATCGCGCAATGCATCGGCTACGTTCGCGGCTTTGCCGATGCGGAGGACAGCAAGTGAACCAATCTCGCAGCAAAACCAAAAGCGGCCTCACGCGCCGTTCGTTCATTCGCCGTACGTCCGCCACCGTTGCCGGCTTCTCCATCATTCCGCGTTATGTGCTGGGCGGCGTGGGTTTTGTTCCGCCGAGCGAAAAGGTGAACATCGCCATCATCGGTTGCGGCGGCCAAGGCCGCACAAATGTGCGCGCGCTATTTGAATTGCCCGACGCCCAAATCATTGCCGTCGCCGACCCCGTCGAGACGCAGGACTTGAGCGATTTTTATTTCAAAGGCAACGCGGGCCGTATTCCCGTCAAAGACGAGATCGAAAAACATTTTTCCGCTAAAACACCGAATTACAAAGTCACGCCCTACGTGGATTTTCGCGACTTGCTCGCCAAAGAAAAATCCGTGGACGCCATCCTCTGCGCGACACCCGATCATCTGCATGCCTATGTCACAGTCACGGCGATGCGCCAGGGCAAACATGTCTATTGCGAAAAACCACTGACGCACAATGTTTGGGAAGCGCGGCACGTCGCCAAAGTTGCGGCGGAAACCGGCGTCGCCACGCAAATGGGTAATCAGGGACACTCCGGCGATTTCATCCGCCAGACTTGCGAAATGATTTGGGACGGCTGCATCGGCGATGTCCGCGAAGTCCATGCCTGGACTGCCGCGACGCGTTGGAATAAAGGCCTCACTGGCCGTCCCGCGGATGACCCCACGCCCGCAGGTGTGGATTGGGATTTATGGCTCGGGCCACGCGCCGTCCGCGGTTACAGCCACGCGCTCAATCCGGTTCGCTGGCGCGATTTTTGGGATTTCGGCACCGCGCCTATCGGCGATTTTTTCTGCCACAACTTCGACTCCGCCTGTTGGGCGCTCGATCTAAAAAAACCGTCGAGCATCGAAGCGTCCTCCGCTGGCCCGGTGGATGATTACATCGCTCCCGCCGCGGGAATTTACACGTATCATTTCGGCGCGCGTGGCAAAATGCCGCCGGTAAAATTCATGTGGTACGAAGGCGGCTTGAAACCATCGCGCCCTGAAAGCATGGACCTCGACGATCAATTTGAGGGCAACGGAATTCTTTTCATTGGCGACAAAGGCGCGATGACCAGTCCCGGCTGGGGCGGCCGCTCACGCCTGCTTCCCGAAAGCGCAGACGAAGCTTACAAACGTCCCGCGCCAACCTTGAAACGCTCGAAAGGCCACCATCGCGAATGGCTCGACGCCTGCAAAGGCGGCCCGCAGGCGGGCTCGAACTTCGCCTATGGCGCGGCCTTGACCGAAGTCGGTTTGCTGGGCCTTGTCGCCATGCGTGTCGGCAAAAAAGTCGCGTGGGATTCCACCGCGATGAAATGCACCAACGCCCCCGAAGCCGATAAATATCTCAAGGAAACCTATCGCGCCGGCTGGGAAGTGCCCGCGTAAATTCCGCCGGGCTTGCCCACCTGCTGCGTTTACTTGGACGCAGGTTCCCCAGAGTTTGCCGATTGGACATCATTCACCGTCGCCTCCGGCCAGCCGTCCGCATTCCATTTCAAAGGCATGATCGCCAGCGTGGCTTTGCCATTCATTCGAATATCGCCTTCAAAATCCGAAGTGAACCAATTTCTGCCTTCCGCGTTCAGAGTGCCCGCATGTCCCGGTCCGATTAACGGCCCGTTGTCCGTATCCAGAAATACGCTGCCGCCGCTATGCAACATATCCACGCCAGCTTTGTCCAGGTACGGCCCGGTGATCTTCTTGCTCCGCCCGATGCGAATATTGTAAGTACTCCTGGGACCCTGGCAGCAGGAACCCCAATTCACAAAAAGATAATAGTAGTCATCATGCTTGCACAGATAAGAAGCCTCGATGGATTCGTTGTAAGCCAGTGAATACATCCGCGAATCCGGCACGATGCGTTTGCCGGTTTTAGGATCTAGTTGAATCAGTTTGATACCGCTCCAATACGAACCAAATGTCAGCCACAAGGCGCCGTCCGTATCGAGAAACACCGATGGATCAATCGCGTTGTAGTCGTCACCCTTTTGCGTCCGCACGACGACACCTTCATCCGTCCAATGATACGCCGGATCGCTTGGGTCCAAGGTCGCATTCGTGGCAAGACCGATGCCGGAAGTTATTTTTCCCATCGTCGAAACGGCATAATAAAGCAGATACCGATTGCCGACTTTCATGATGTCGGGCGCCCAGCAGGACAGGTTGTGGTTTTCGGGAACCGTGGTGGCGATCCATTCCGGCGCCGTTTTGAATACCGCCGGCCCGCGTTCCCACTTCACCAAATCCTTGGAATGATAAGACGGCACGCCCCGCCCCGTGTAAAAGACCCAATATTCATCCTTGCACTGGACGATGTCGGACGGATCGCGCGTGACAATGCCCCGGCTCGCCGATTTTTCCAGAGGCAAAACCGCAGTCAAGTTTCCCGACTCCCGTTTCACGGCATTGGTCTGCGCATTGGCCACGGACGAAAGCGCCATCACGGCGACGAACACCAAAAACAGCGCGCGTTGGTATGGATGAATATTTCGGCTGAATCTCATACGCATTAGTGTGGACGAATCCAAGCTGATTTCAAGGCAGTCTAAATCAAGAATTCATTCGCGAGCCCTTATGCAAAAAGCAACTTTGCGTAAGTATTGCAATTTGCTTTTTCATATTGCGAATCCCTTGGCCGTACGCGACTGCATATCGCACCAATCAAAATATCGGGCCCATTTTCGGATTTTTTCCATCAAAATCACGGAAATGGCCTCACTTTTTCTGCGGTACACTTCAAGCTCCTAAACCAGAGCATGAAAACTAAAAACACAAACATTATAAAATCAATCACCCTGGCGGCCGGTATTTCGACGCTCGCCGCGTTGCCTCTATTGGCAGGGGTTGGGGTCGGAGTAAACATAAATGTGCCTGCTCCGGTGGTCGTGGCGCCAGCGCCGCCGCCGGTCGTTGTCACCACTGTGCCGGACAGTTATGTGTGGGACGGTACCGAGTATGTTGGAGTCGTTGGCTCACAATACTACTATCTGGGTGCCGGCAATGTTTGGCTGACAATGGATGGACCGCGCCTTGAGCGATGGCATAAATGGGAAGCAGGTCACGGAGACTGGCGCACCCACACGATTCGCAACGAGCGCTACCGCCACGACGCTCATGGCCATGAAGTTCCTTTCCATGAAAATCACGGCCATGATGATCACAATGATCACGGCCATGACAATGATCATGACCATAATCATTGATTCTACTGATAAAATGCACGGGGCCGAACTTGGGAATGCGCCGGAATCTGGCGTAAATTTCTGGGTCGGCCCCGTGCCATATTAATTTTCTCCCATTTCCGCATTTAGGAAACTATTTCAGAGTCACCCATTGGAGTCCCTTTATGCTCCAGTTGTTTTCAACGATGATGCGAGCGATGAGCTTCCCATTACGTTTCCAAATACCAACTGCGTGCTTGCGGCGGTTGGTTACCTTGGTATATCTGTACCGGAGCGACTTCGGCTTTGCCTCAGTTTTGCTTGACGTTGATTGAGTTTCATTCCGCAACATTGTGGCAACTGTCATGCGCGGCCCAGTTTCGCTGGTAAATGGTTCATAAAGAATGCGCGAGTGGTGAAATGGCAGACACGCCAGACTTAGGATCTGGTCCCGCAAGGGGTGGAGGTTCAAGTCCTCTCTCGCGCACCATTTAATACTCCACCAGTTTTGTTCGCCGAGAGACGATGGCTGGTGGGGTGAGGAAACTCTCGCGGAAGCCAATAACGACGGGATTAAATCGTAATCTGGCAACACCGAAAAGGTGACGTTTTTGCGCGAAATAAGGTGGTTCGTTCCAACTTTTTGAACAATTTTCGATATTTCGGAAATTGTCACGGTTGCCTCTAATTTCCCCAATGTTTCCAATGTGTTTACGCGGTCGAGCGATGGTTCGATCCACGAAACTTGGTGGCTTCTTTGAAGCCTTTGTTTTTCATGCTTCAGACGTGTTTTTTCAGTGATGATTTCGTCCTTAGCCATGCGGTAGGTTTCCTCGTCAACAACTTCATCCAGCAAGCAACGCGTTAGCCTGCGGAGTTTTTCTTCAAGCGATTGGAGGGAAGCATCCGTTTTAATAATTTCACCTTTGAATGACGCTTGGCTTGATTGGCGTTCCGCCTCGATGACCTCGCGAAGCTCTTTTGCTTCCGGCGCGGAGATTCCCAACGGCTTGAGCCGCGTCAAACACTGCGTGAGCAGGTTGGCTTCCAGGAGGTAAGGCTCGTTACATGGCCGGTGCGCCTTACGAGAACAGCGATAGTAGCGATACGTACCACCGTTGCCCTTGGCCCATTGCGCGGTCATCATCGCGCCACAGGAACAACGAAAAATGCCGCAGAACGGAAAATCGTGGCCTTTGCGGACTTTTCGAGGCTTACTGCGAACTTTTATCATTTTCTGAACTGCCTCAAACAGTTCAATCGGAATGATCGCAGGGCACTTGTCTTCAAAAGTTTCACCCCTCCATTCCATAATTCCCACATACCGGCGATTGCTGAGAAGGATTTTCATTTTTGATTTGGAGAACGGCTTGCTGCTGAATATCGAAATCACTCCTTGTTGTGCCAGCCAAGCCGAAGCCGCTTCAAAGCCCAGACGGTCGCCTAAAACCTTCTCGTAAAGTTCCCTCAAAATCTTCGCCTCTTCAGCATGTTGGATATACATTTTGGTGCGGTGGTCAAAGGTAAAACCAAAAGTCTTGCCGCCCGGCCACTGCCCGCGCTTGAGCTTGAGTTCATGGGTGCGCTTATGTGCTCTACGCCACCTTGGCTGCACTTCTTCAATGCGATAACACCAGCCTATTAGGTGTGTCGAGAATGCTTTATGACGAAGAATACCGGGCATGGGTGGTAAGGCAAGTGAAGGATCCAATGGTGGCCTCTTTTTGGAACAATGAATTTTCGCGATACGACAAATCGTTTCAGCAAGAAGTTGTCAGCCCGATTCAAAACAAGGTTGGCCAGTTATTTCTCAATCCTGCGCTACGCAATATCCTCGGGCAGGTGGAAACGACAATCAATTTTCGTTCCATCATGGACCGCCGCCAGATTTTTATTGCCAACTTGAGCAAGGGTAAAATTGGTGAGATTCACAGCATTTTGCTCGGCTCGCTCCTGACAACAGGTTTTGAGGTGGCGGCGCTCTCTCGGACCGATATTTGTGAAGAAGAACGCGAAGATTTTTTCCTGTACGTTGATGAGTTTCAGAACTGCGCAACGGAATCCTTCGCGAGCATTCTGTCGGAGGCGCGCAAATATCGCCTCTCCCTTACCCTGGCGCATCAATATTTAGATCAAATTCCGCAACCCATCCAAAAGGCTGTTTTTGGAAATGTTGGCTCAATGATTTCATTTCGGATTAGTGAAGCCGACGGCGCTTTGCTTGAACGCCAATTTGGTGGAGATTTTGCTGCTTCTCGATTCACTGGGCTCGCAAATTTTGAATTCTGCGCCCGCCTGTTTCATCAGGCACCGTTTATCGCGAAAAGCTTTGCGCCATATCAAAAGCGAAGATCCCACAGCGAGGCAATCCTTCGCCGATCGCGACAGCGGTATAATACCAAACGGAAAAAAGTCGAACGGCGGATTGAAACGTGGCTCAAAAGGAGGTATGTCTAGTCGCGCCGATTGCACGAAAGGATACTGCCATGAACGATGTGACCTATGTCAATAATCCAAGAGAAACCAGAGCCGAGTATTTGTCGCGTCAACCCTTTCCCTTTGTCATTGCGAGTTTAGCGAGCTTGTTCCTTCTTTGCTTAGTCGGAATTGTTTTTGGGGCTTCCATCCCCACATTTTTCTGCTTTCTGATTTTCGCTGGTGCGACAGTGCTGGCAAAAATGAATAGTATCCCGGTAAAGCCATCAAATCTCTATTGCCTCTCTTGCGACACACCCATACGCACAAATACAGTCTGGCGATGTGGGTACTCTTATCATTGTGGAGGGTTTCGCTTCGGTCTGGTGGCTTACCCAAATGGGATTTCCCAATGTAGTAGCTCTCATGGGCTGGGTCATGAGCGAAGAACAAGCCACAATAATCAAAAAGCTTGTTCTTCCTGGCGGACGAGTATTTGCCATTCCAGATGGAGATGATTCAGGCCGGCGATGCGCTCTGAGCTTATTTGAGCACGATCTGGGCGCAGAGCGATTCCTTCAATGGTTGAAGCTCGATGAGGGAAAACAGCCGACCGACTATCCTGGTGGGTGGTATCGAGAAAAAATCGGGTAAAACCCGTTTCGCGGACACGATGGTGTCCGCGATTTTGATTTCAAACAAAATACAGCAGAGCCCATTAACCAAACAACTTTCATGACACTGCTATAATTATATAAAAAATAATCAAACATTCAAACAATAAGTTTGACACTTATTTAAGGGCAAGACATACATTGCGGCTTTCTTACCAGACGAGGCTTCAAGGCCGATCTATATTCTCATCTGCAGTCAATCTTTTAAAGAGATTCTGCTTTGGATCAAATTCAACATTGCGTGAATTTGCAGTAGGATTAATATAGTAATCAAAAAAAATCTTAACAGTTTTTGAATTTATCGGATCTAAGGCAAAGTCGCCGTGCATTTTACCATACAGTGCGCTTTTAACATTTCCGTTTTCATCTAATTTAGTGCGAATTCGCAAATAGTAGTTCTGGTCCTTATTTCCTTCACGTTCGTCATCTTTCCAACCATTCGCGGGCGTATGGCTTAAGTTTTTTTTGACTTGCTGAAGGTAACCTTCTGCAGGGGCAGTCGCACCCATTCGCATTTGACTGGCTTGTTGTAAAGGTACATGAACTGAAATAATCCCATCCCCTTTATTTGGAAAGGATATCTCAACAGAAGAATCGAAATCCTTGCGGCTAATCCATCGCTTTTGAGCCTCAAATACCATATCACTACTTTTACCTTTTCCATATGGTGCAACCCAATCCGCCTGGATTAAATCGTATCCGATTTTTACATTTATTTCTGGAATCTCAGTCTTAGCGTGTCGGGCGTACATTGCGATGGGATGGCCGATTTTTTTTATAACCAAAGTTAAATTAGGATTTCGATTAGCAAATACCTGTTGCCCGTCAAATTGGCTTGGCAAATATAGCGGATAATCCAAGGCGCTTGAATAATAACCATCATCTTCAATACGAATTCTCAAGCCGTGGCTCGAATCCGTGTGCCCTCCGCTAAATGCCCCATACTTGTCGGTTAAGCCGGTGATCGCCCATCCCGTCGCTTGCGAGAGATCAGAAGAAGCCCCATTTCGAGAGGTTCCGTATTCGAGCCACACTTTCGCTGCAACAACAGGGCTTCCACTTTCATCGACGATGTTCAAATTTATTTTCCATGGATTTTCTCTAGGTTGCGCTTGCCCTATAACGTAATACAAGCTGAACCATAATGTAAATACCGACAAGGTTAATGCTCTCATAATTATTTCAGTTCACCAGACGTAACTATTTTATTGAATAATCTAAATACAAAAGGATAGGCCACATAATCAAAGTCGGAATGGTGCCATTTAAATGCCTCCAAACCAGTTGTTCTTGACAACGGATACCCGGATGTAAAACTATTCTGCATATCAATATTATGGTCAGCCCCTAAAACAGCTGAAAAATTCGCCCCGATAGGCAGCGTACGTGACGGGATGGCATCAGACAAAATTCGATCACGATTTGCGGCAGCATACGTCGAACCAGTTGTTAACTCCAAAGCACTGTCCACTGCAAACGGAAAATCCGAATCCGGATCACTAACAAAACTAAAAAAAGCTTGGGTGCTTAATTGAGAATCCGATAAAGATGCCGCCGTATTAGTGTCCAGAAGTTGGGCCACATCGCCGTTTGTTGTATCGTAAAATGCGTTAAATTTCCAACCACCATGGTTACTGCTAACAAAATCGTTTCCGTCCATCCTGCCTTTATTTTTTTCTTGCCAAACCCAAGCATAGGCCGCTTGATCGACGCCAATCGCCATATCACTCAGAATCACTCCGATAGAATCTGTTAGATCTTCAGGAGGCGTTCCCGGGAATTCACGTAAAACCTCCTCGCCACTTGAGTAAAAATTAAAAATCTCAGTCGTAAAATTGAGATTTGCCAAACGATCTTTCCATGTTAGTAAACTCCTAGCGTCATTTGTCGCATACAAATTGTGCCACTCAGTAGCCCATAAACGATTATCGTAGTTGCTCCATGATGGCAGCACCATTCCAGGATCAGTTTCGAGAGTCCCATCAATTGCCTCAAGTGCAACTGCACTATCAAGCATAAAATACTTATCAGGCGAGGCGCCATGATCACTTATAGCACTAAGCGCAAGCATATTTCCAAGGCTATGGGCTACAACTACGGTTTGACCCGTTAAATTCAGGTTGCTGAGAATAATAGCAAGATACGGAGACGTCAAAAACGCGTTCACAATATTCGTTTGCAGATTGCCTGAAACATTTTTGATTATTGCGCCTTGAGAGACACTCGCATTCCATGTGAGCCCGTAGAAATGTGCGTGTGAGTCAGACCAAAAAAATCTTTTAAACATCTCACTTTCGACGCCGCGTGCCTGTTGTTCGTTTACGTTGTAGCCATGGATGAACACAAGATTCTTATTGTTGGTGCTGATTGGCTCATTCGGCGCAAGCGCCCTTGCCGGCACGGCGTTGGAACCAGCAGTAACATAAGCTAGATTTACATGTCGGAACATTTGCTCAACGCCGGTCAGGCTCAAATAAAAGGGCACGCTCAAAAGTTTGCTTCCGTTCTGCCATATTTCGAGCATTAGCGGATTGCTAGTCGACTTTAGACCTTCCACAAGTATTAGTCCTATTCCATCATTTGTCATCGCATAATTTAGAAAATTGGTGCTTAAAGTCAACGATCCTGCCCCACTTATCGGAATCGTGTCCGCAAGGCTCGGACCATTGCCGAATGTGCCATAACGAGCATCACTTGAAGAATTCGTTAAGTAATCAAATGAATCGTTGAGCGGCAAGCTGGTATAAACAATTGCGATAGCTTCGTCCGATTGACTTAAGCGATACTCATAGCCGTTTGTTGGAGACAGTTTTTCCAATGTATCACCAAAGTTTATCGCGATAGGAAAGAAATTTACGAGATCATTTCTGCCATTTACTGCCGAGTTAGCACTATTTGGCGATATAGATCCCGGAATTTGATCATCAGACCCTGACGTGATGTCACCGCTCTCCTGAGAATCATCAATCCAAAACCGCCACGGGTTGGCTTGAGTATTAACGTCTGACCCATCGAATGAGATTAAACCATCTTTATTTCCATCACTCACCATTTGCAATGGAATCTCTTCTGCCGTCACATAAAAACCATAATCTGTCGAAAGCGCGTTCCCAGAGTCGAATACACGTATCGGCACATCTTGGGTAGATCCGGCAGGGAACGACATAAAAAGTTCACCAACATATGCGTTGGTCGCAGTGGCAGTGAGCGATTGTCCAAAAAGCTCAATCTGATTTGCGGGAATATCTCCGTAGGCATCGTAAGCGTATGCAAGCAAGCGAACAATCCGTTGCACTCCGGGTTGAGCCACGCCTCCCGTTGAAAGTTGAATTTTTGTCCGATTTTCAATAGTTATTGTGCTCGTATTTCGAGACGCTCCAGGCAAACAATCTTCTTCCGGGCCAGACCCTGTCCTTTGAGTTTCATACGAAGTAAAACCCCAACCATCATCGGTCGGAGTGGCTTCAGAATAGGGGTCAGACGTGGAGCCGCACATTTGAGTTCCGTCAAGAACAGCACCATCGGGCCAGTTGGTTGGCCATACCACTGCAGAACTACAATCTCCGCTTGAACTTACACTTGACCCGCTTATATAGGTGCTGATGCCACCAAATCCAAGACTCCAAGATTGATAGTAATTATTATAGAAAGAACTTTCAAAACTAGGGCCAGCACAAAAAGAATCATGGGTTTGCGTCTGGTTTAGGATCCACCCACTTGCACGCACTATTGGAGGCATTGACGCGAGAACAGGTAGATCACCCACCGGAGACGATAGGCTGGTTCCCGCCTGGACTACTGCACTGAGCGTGTTCCCACCGGGAGCGGTCACAGTTGCACTCCAACTCGTTCCAGTGACGGTAGCAGCCACGCCATTTACCCACACACTTTGAGACCCGTCGCTGATGGTGCCGGTCATGGTAACGGTGCTGCCACTCAATTGGCTGGATGAAAGTGGATTTACTGTCAGCACTAACGAACCTTTCAATACGGAAAGCGTATTTGTTGTCGAATTCCCCGCACCATCAGTGGCGATCACAGTAAAAATGTTGGTAACGTCAGTCAAGGCGAGCCCAAGCACCGAAAACCCGCCATTTCTATCAATGACGGCGCTTTGAGTCGCATTTGTGCTCTTCACCACGATAGCAACGGTGTCCAAATCAACATTTCCAATCAGAGTAAAATTGGAACTCGCGACCATGCTGTTGGACAGCGGATACGATATCGTAATCGTTGGCGGCGTTACGTCGCCCGTGTAATCCAATACATAATTTATGTTTGTAGAGGTTATATTTCCAGCTCGATCAATCGCGTGAATAGTTATTGCGTTTGTGCCGCTCGCTAAAAATATGTCATATCCGTGGAAATAATTTGTGGTGAATGCACTCGTTGAGGCGTCAGCATATTGGCCGGTGATGTATATTTGTTGATTAGACAAGACGCCCACTGCGTTGCTCAGATCATAAGTCAGCTGAGCCACTTCCTTTGATACATACCCCTCAAGCTGAATCACAGAGTTCGACACGCCGGAACTGATGGGATTGGTCACCGCAATTACCGGCAGGACGGTGTCGCGAACAACGGAAATTCCCAAAAAAATTTGCTCCATATTCGTGGTCAAACCTTCCAGACCGATTTGAATGTCGTATTCACCATCGTTGGTTCCCAAAGGAACCGTCACAGTCGAATTGGTGTATGGAAGCCAAACCGCAGATGCAAAATTTGAATTTACGACGACTGAAATGGATGACGGCACGCCACCGGAAATATTCAATTGCACCGGCACGATGTCTGAATTGACCAAGTTGTTTGAAACGCTGAGAGAAAAGCTTATCTGGTTTGGGTCGGTTCCATTGATATATTCCGTGATATTGTTCGTTCCATCGTTATCATAATCTGCATAGGGATCGACGCCAGTGTGGCCAAAATATTTGATTTGCCATTTGGTCAAATTCGTAACTCCGTCACCATTAGTATCCACCAAATAATCCGGTATACCTAACCAAAGAGTGGAAAGAGGAGAACCATTCGTGTCGGTTGCAACATAATGGTAGCCGATGCTCACAATATTCGTTCCGTCTTTTACTTCATTCGTTGTTACCGTATATTCGTAAAGCCCAAGCAAATTGGCATTGGTGCTTCCGTCATTTATGAGACTGCTTGTGCCATATTGATAAAAAGAGCCCAAAGGTCCCACCTCATATCCCGGGGAATTGCTCAACATTACCGAGTTAAAGAAAAGCGGATCGAAATTGGAAAAATTATTGGAATTTGCAAAAGCATTATGATCAAGGCTATTCGTTGGAGAAATGGCAAGAGCGCTCCGATCAAAAAGATTATTTTGAATTGAAAGCCCTGTTGCGTATTCGTTGTAAAAGAAGAATGCCCCGCCATAAACTGTATTGTTTTTTGCGGCTGAGGTGGCGCTCACAAAGAATTCTATGTCAGTGCGATCAAACAGGCAATTTATGATATTTACAGCCGATGACAATCCGCCTTCAAGGGCTCCAGAATGAAATTGGCAATCACGCAAATTAAATGTCCCGCCATTATCAAACCAGTCTATAAACCAAGTTTCTCCAGCCAGGCAAGACCAGTCGGCGAAGCGGAAATCTGCAGTTGGAAAATAGACTTGGCCATTAAAGACAAAAACATAATCTGAAGTGTTTACTGTCCAGTTTGTGTCAGCCTCCTCTTGAACAGTGTCATAAGTAACGAAATGTGCCAAATTTGTTGGCTGGCCCAAGCAATTAAGTTGCGCCGCTCCGTCGATCAAAATGCTATTGGGGCCAATAAAAAAATAGGAAGGATCGCTCTTGAGGCCAAATCCGCCGACAACGGTTCCCGGTTGCACTGACAATATCGCGTTTGTAACATAGACAGTTCCGCAAAGATAATCAATCGCATCATAGTGGTATCCTGCGTCAGGCGTATTGTTCGTATCGCGTGCCACCTGGGGAGAGAAAATCGTGTTATTGGAAATCACTTGGTCCAATACAAGTTCCGGAGAAAACGTCGTCTTTTGTTCGATGTCACGAAGCGTAATGGGATTGATATTCGGCGTGCCAAAAGAGCGGGCGGCGCTGTTTGTGGAAAGGTAGAAGCTGCCAACGCCTAGTTGATAAAATAGTCCGCTGCCGTTGGTAATGCTATGATCGGTGGAGACACCCGTCTGATCAGTCACGCCTGCGATGATACAATTTGTGAGGAAAGCGCCTGAATAACCCAACGGGCAAAAGGTTTGCGCTTGTCCCACGGTGACCTGTTCGCCAGTAACTGTTCCGGTGGTTGCAGCACAGTTCGTTGCCTGGGTGATGAGAACATTATGCAGGTTGATTGTTTGGCCCGCTCCGGCGGCAACAGCCGTGCCGCATTTCACAAATTGACAATCCCAAACATTGACCGGGCCGGACGAATTCGTTATTCCCGTTCCGGCATACACAATGCGAAGATATCTATAGTCATTCGTCTGACCGGCGCCGCCAAAAATATAGGCCCCAGCATTGAGATTTGTGGGATGTGCCGAGCCGGAGTAAATAATTTGCCCTACTGAATTGTCCTGAACCTGAGTCAATATGGCAGGCCGATAAGGGCCAGTTGTGCAGACCAACGGGCCATTCAAAGTGATTTGCGCGGTTGGGGAATTGGTGTATTTGATCACCGCTCCTCCCTCAATGGTTGTAGTTCCGTTCAGCGTCACCGGGCCACTAACATAATAGGTTGTGTCAGCCTGAAAGGTAAAATTCGACATGGTGTTTACGATGATGTAATCCAAAACAAATCCAGTGACGGGTTTTACGTTTTTAGCGGCTGTCATCGGCACCGGCTTGGCATTTACAGATTTAGCAGCCAACAGGACGGGGTGTTTTGAAGCCCGGTGAAGTTGTGCTCCGTCCTTGCTGTTCGTTGAGGGAGTTGACGAACCCGTGCCATTGGTGGTCGCTGGCAATGGCAAGCTGGCGAGTTGTGACGAAATTGACGAGAACGGAATCTCTTCTACGAGAAATTTTCGGCCACTTTCAGGAAATGTTCGCCAATGCTTAAATACCGGCGTCAAATTGCTCTGGCCATCAAGGCTGAATGCCTTGCCCTCACCCATTTCCATGAGTCCAAAATCCAACTGTTCATCCTGATAACCGGATATTTGATTCGTGCGTATAAAGGGATCAGGACATTGCGTAAATTCCGTCCAAATTTGCAAAAAAGTGGTTTGTGGATTTAAGTTCCATTCAGCGGGCGACGGTGGTTGTTGCCGCAAAATAACATCCTGTTCCAAACCTTGTTTGGTGTAGGTATATCGGACATCGGCTTGAAAATCGGTGAACGCATTCGTGTAAAGGGCTTGATTGAGCGTCGGCAGGAGCTGACCGACTGAATCCTGCAATTCAGCGATTAGAACATTGGTTCCAGTTGATGCGTCATAATAACCGATGCCCATTATGCGACTGCTCATCGCTTCACCGTCGGATTCAACCAAGTGGATTCCTCCGGTAGTGTTGATATTTCCTGCAAAATAGATCTGATGTTGCCCGTTGGTAGCGGCGGCGCCGCCAGACGTTATTTCAATATTCTCGGACGATTCAATCCACTGACCGCCAACCAAATGATGCATTCCCGTAGAAAGCTCCTTAACAAAATTTGTTCGAGACGAAATGCGTCTCGCATTGTCCGATCGTGCTTCAATCCGCTGCCACACACGATCATTTGCTCCCTTTGCCCCTAAGTTATACGCGGAGAGTAGCCCCGGCGTGGAATTGCTACCTTGAGATTGCGCGTAGCTAGAACAGCAAAATAAACTGAAGATGGCAAACCCAAGAATTGCTCTAAGCGTCCGCCAGGTTGATTCGGTGTTGAAATTGCTAATGCTAGAGAGCAAAGAAATTGGATTAGATTTTAAAAGGACAAACCTCGGTGTGCGCATATGGGTAGCTAGAGTATAATCGGCGATGCTTTTGACAGTGCGAAAGCCCTGATGGCAGGCGTGTGCCCCTGCCTTTCAAGTAGGCCAATCAATTGTCGAAAATGTATTTGCACAAAAAAACAGACATCAGATTGCATGGGTGCCCTTCAAAATCTCCTTGAAAACAGTCTGCATCAGACTGGCCAAGTTACAGATTGGCCGCATGGTAAACTCGCATGCCTAACTGACAAGACATTTCTTAATTATTTTAAAAAGTATAACGGATTCTTAAAGATACTAATCTATAGATGTCTAATATTAGTGCGCCTTACGACCGTTAGAGCGTAATATGGCCGCTCTATATAACAATAATAAGACATTTTTTTCTGAGGGTCTTCTCATGGGGATGAGTTAAGGAAATACCCCTTTACCGGACACGATAGTGTCCGGAAATGTTTTTGATCTGCTCGCCAAGCCAGTCTCGGGAGCATTATGATTTAATACATTTGACTATCCTCGCCCCTCCATCCGCGCTCGGTTTTTTCAAACAGAAGCATGCCTTTATGTTACCCAGAGCGTCATTTCTTATTTCATCTAAGGTTGAAAGACATACCTGATTGGGTAAGTGTCGGACATCAAGAAGTTGTTTGGCCGTGTTATTACGCCGCTCGTGATTTAAGAGCACGATAAGCAGCCGAAAGGGAAATTGCTTAAAATCGCTGCGTTTGCCTCCGCACTTTACGGCAAAGTCGCCGGACGTGTAATGACTAGAGTAGTCGGCGACGCGTCTCACAAGTTTGTCCTGGCTTTCAGTGCTGCGGTCAACTTCCAAAAAGAACACCCGTTCCGACAACCCTTCGGATTCCTTTTCGTGAATGCGAATGAATCCGTCCGGCTTTACGAGCGGAGTTTTACTTCCCGATCCAGGCCGATTTGGCTCAAACTGGCAGAGGAGCGGCCACGTTATAAATTCTGCGACTGAAAAGCGCGGATGTTTCTGAAGTGCTATATGAAAGGCGGCTTTTACATCCATCACGTCAATCTCGTGTGCCACGGTCGAATCGCCTACGTCAGCCCGTCGTTCAAGGGAACGCAGGGGCATGTGTGGATACATTTCCAAACGGCCTGATTCAGCGAGAGTCTGGATGCCCTTTTTTAAAAGAAAAAGAACCGATTTTTCTGTAACAGCTCTTTCGCGCTCGGCGATGAGCCGGGCCGCTTTAAGCTTTTGAACCCGCTTTTTCGCTGCTTCACGGCTTCCTTCGAAGTGCAAATGCGCGACCTGAAGGGAAGTCATGATGCGGGACTCAAACAAGCTCTGCAAAAAATCGAGATCGCGAGGGGTGATTTGGATTCCGTCGAATTTCATTTCACCATATTACCATGAACGATAATTTTAACTGATTCTACGTTTGACCGCGATCTTTTCGGCCGTTTTGCCGATGAGATTTGTCTCGAGGCTCGCCTTACGTTCATCAATCATTTTGGAGGCGTCCGAACTGCGAAACATGAATGGCAACTTTTGGTAGATTTTTTTGAGATAGGACTTTTGCATTGCTGCGGTTGCCGGTGTTCGTTTGATGGTGGGAGTTGCCAGCATCGCGGGTTGTCTTTCGCCAGCGAGCTTCACCACAAAATGGCGGTGCTGAAGATCGTGGAGAGCTGCCATGGCTTTGAATATTGCCAAAGTCTCGGGGTTTTTGAGCCTAAGGATGCCTGTCGTATAGGCTTCCGGCAGGTAAAAAAACTGTGAGTCTTTGGCAAGGCACCCGTCCCTCCCTCGGTCGCTCCCGCACCCGTTTTACCCGTAAAGGACATGATGTCCTTTATGAGTTTTCTTGTCCGTGGGTGAACACGTTCTTGGTCGCGTGAGCGACCCGAGCGCGGCGCGATAGCGCACGCGCGAGGATGACTCCCCGATCATCCAATACAATAGGATGTCGGGGGTGGACACTGTGGGGAAAACTTTAAAATATGTCGTCAATACGGCCTGCATTTGGATTACGACCCTTCCCCACAGCGGGGAAGGGTGTGGGGAACCCCTTACGGGTTCGAATCCTTGCACACGCACGTTCGTATATGGTTCAGTAGCGTGCACCATGTTTCCATCCGCGTCTTTTTTTTGTTTGGATTACCCTTATGGTCGGCGCGCCTGTCGTCGCGGCTGAAACTTGTGACGGCGCTACCGGTCACGTTTTCAACCCGCGGAGGTCGGCCTCAAGGTGCTCGGGATGCCGCATCATTTGCTCCCACGTGACGTTGGTTTTCCGGTAGGCCGCCATCCGGCCCAAAATCGTTGCCAATGTGCTCCGCACACTGGGCGGGACGGTTGGATTGGCAACATTGCCGGTGGTGATGTTTTCGTAGAAAGCGGCAATATTCGCCTCTGCGCCGGTGCGGTAAAGGTCTGTCGGATCCGCGATCAACACTTCATCCCTGCTGCGCAGCGTGCACTTGCTGTAATAGTGAGTGTCCGCAGTGCCGTCAGTGCCAAAAACCCTGCACATGATTTCTTCAAAGCCATAACCGACCTGTTTGGCGCTGAAGGTCAATAGAATCTCTTTCGGAAACTGATACATCACCGAAACATGGTCCAGGTTATCCCCAATGAAATCACGGAATTTGCCGCCCGAGCCATGGGCGCTTATCGGAGCGTCGTCGAGCAGCCAGCACGCCAGGTCAATGGAGTGAATGTCTTGTTCGGTGATGATGCCGCCGGAAAGCGCCAGGTCGGTGATCCATCCGCGCAACCGCAGCTCCGGGTCCTTTGGGTTGGCGCGTCGTCCATCATCCGCGATTTTGCCGACTTCGCCGGTCTGATATCCGGCCTCCGCCGAAACAATCCGGCCAAGGCCGCCCTGATGAACATAGTTGACAATCTTTTGAATATCGGGATGGGTGCGTGTCTGAAAATCCACTAGGAAGCACAGCTTGTTTTCTGTCGCGCGACGGGCGCTGGCTTCCACGGTCAGGCAGCCCGGCACGTCCACAGCGATGGGTTTGGCCAGATAGACATGTTTGCCCGCCGCCACCGCTGCCGCCGCGTGTATCGGATGAAAGTAGGCCGGGCATATAATGGCCACCGCATCGAGTTTTTGCTCCAACAGGCGCTGGTACGCCGAAAGGCCCGTGAACCGGCGCTCCGCCGGAACGCCCAGCTTCTCGCCTCCCGCGTCCGCTTTGTCCTGAAAATAATCCGCAACGGCCACAAAATTGTAGCCGCCTTGTTTGCGGAAAAGATCGGCAATCCAGACGCCACGCGTGCCGCACCCGATAAGGCCGATGTTTATTTTGTTCCTGGCGGGAGCTTCGGCGCCCAGGCCGGAGGGTAGAATGGCAAACGTCGCTGCGGATACGCCGGCGGCGGCTATAAAACGCCTGCGGCTGATGTTGGATGCCTCAGATGCTATCTTGCTGCTCAATGGGTTCATAGAATTGCGGAGTTTGATGCGGTTGATTTCTGGTGGAGGCGTTTCAGCCAGGTGATGTCTAAATGGCCTGAGTCGGCGGCGCGGAGCTAAAGTGGCCGCACCCAGATTTCCCGGAAACGCACCGGGCAATTATGAGCGCCAAGGACCAGCGGGCCTTTGCCTGCCACCCGTCCAGTCTCTGGAATATCGCGCGGCCGGCGTTGGTCATGAATTTCGGTTTCCAGATGCACCAGCACACCGTTGTGCAACATCGTAACCCGGCCCGGTCTGACAACTTTGCCGTCTTCAAAAACCGGGACCGTGAAAAAAATGTCATAGGTCTGCCATTCCCCCGGCGGACGCGTAACATTGACCAATGGAGGCGTCTCACCATATATCGCCGCAGCCTGGCCATCCGGATAGATCTTCTCGTTGTACGAATCGAAAATCTGAATTTCATAACGGCCCATCAGCAGGACACCGTTATTGCCGCGCTCATCCCACGGAGCGACAAATCCCGCGGGCGCCATCCACTCGACATGGATTTGGACACTGCCGAACTCCTGCTTCGAGGTAAGCATGCTTTTGCTCTTGACCGGAGCCACCAGAAAACCGTCCTGAATCGTATGATCCGTGGGTTGCCATTGATCGAGGTTCTTTCCATCGAACAGCACAATGGCGTCGGCTGGAATGGGGGCAGGCGGACCGGCTTTGCCCGGATCAATGCGCCGGGGCGCCGGACGGTCGGGATCATGCAATCGCCATTCGCACCATGAAAGTTTCGGGGAGTCCTTGTGCCCGTACACGCCGGAGCCGTCCTTGGCGTAAACCAGGAAATCAGGGAGATCATTGATCGCTCCCCGAACAGATGAACCGAAAAAGCCAAGACCGAGCAGAACCACCGCGGCCAGGAGAGCCGCAGAATTCATTTTCATCGAGATTTCAGTGGGTTTCATTGTTTTGGATTTCAGAGATTGTGAAGTGGTCAAAATTTTTCACACGATGCCGGTTGAAGAGAAAACTAAGCGAGTGTCCACGGTTTGCGCATCGGGCGGTCAATCATGGCATTCGCCTGAACGTCGTTTTCAAACCGCTCGGCCGCCGGATCCCACTTGAGCTTGCGCCCCAGCCGGAGCGAGAAATTGGCCAGGTGGCATACAGTCGCCACCCGGTGGCCGACATCCACTGGGAAATAAGGGTCCTTGCGGCTCTTCATGCACTTGAGGAAATCATCGTGTTCTCCTTCGGGATTTGTGTAGAGATGAATCTCGTTCGGGCCGATGACGGAATCAAGGATTTCGGTGGAACTGGCTTCGAGCGGAGCGCGCCATCCGCGGTTGCCAATCCAGCCGTCGCTGCCGATGAACTTGAGGCTTGGACTGCCCGGAGCGCAGGTCATGATGACGCCGTTGGCGTAGCGAAAAGTCACATTATAATCGTTGGGCGTGTTGTAGAGTCCGCCTTCCCAAAGCGTGCCGGTGCTTTCGACCTCGACCGGCCCGCTGCGTTCAGTATCATTTGCCCATTGTGCGGTATCAAAGAGGTGCGCACCCCAATCTACGATCACTCCTCCGGAATAGTCCCAGATGTATCGGAAATTGCCAAAGCAACGGTCTTTGGTATAAGGCGCGTCCGGAGCGGGGCCGAGCCACATATCGTAGTCGAAATCCGGCGGCACCGGTTGCGGGGTTGGATCGCCGGCCGTCTTGGGCGCCTTGGGCAGGAGGACTTCAATCTTCTGCAACTTGCCAATGCGTCCGTTGCGCACCAATTCCGCCATGCGATGGTACATCGGCAGTGAGCGGTCTTCGGTGCTCGTCTGAAATACGCGGCCATATTTCCGGATCGTTTCGACGAGAATCCTGCCTTCGCCAATCGTTAAAGTGGGCTTCTCGCATTGAATGTCTTTGCCAGCCCGCGCGGCCTGAATGCTGATGAGGGTGTGCCAGTGGTCCGGCGTCGAGATCATCACCGCATCTATGTCCTTCCGGGCGATCACATCCCGGAAATCCTTGCTCATCGCGCAATCCTCATTATCGTAGCGTGCGTCCACGAATTTCTTGGCCCGGCGCATACGATGGCCGTCAACGTCGCACACCATCAAGACCCTCGCATCATACCTTTTGAGATAGTCTATCAGATTCCATTCAACCCCATGAGTGCCCATGCCGATGAAGCCGATATTAATCCGCTTGCTCGGCGCGGCCGCCCCCAGCACGGACGCAGGAATGAAAGTGGGAAGCGCCAACCCTGCGGCGGCAGTCCGGATAAAGCGGCGCCTGGAAATGGATTTTTTCATTTTGTCATGAAATTTTGGGATAACAGTTTCCTCCGCTGATAAAATCGGCGCGCCTCGCGTTGGACTGTTTCACGAACGTCAATTCTGACCTCTTGCATTACCACTCCATGGTGAAGGGGAACAAAGTATGGGTCAATTTAATTGAACACTTTACGCCAAAACTGATATGATAACAGGTGAACTGATATGATAAAAACGCGTGGATGTGCCCCGCCCATGGGGTGGCTGTCTGCCTGAAGCCGTATCGCGCAGATCACGGTAACGGTATAATCATTTTCTGCGAATGCTTCTCCCCGCTAAGCATCCTCCCTTTTCAACTTCCGGAACTGGCTTGGGGACATACCCAGCTCCTGGCGAAAAACCACACTCAAATAATCGGCCCTCCGAAGGCCGGAGCGCACCGCGACCTCTTTAAGCGGCAGAACAGTCGTTGCCAAAAGATCCTGCGCCGTCTCAAAGCGCACGCGGAAAATCTCCTCGTGAATCGGCAGGCCGACTACCTCGCGAAAGCGCTTTTCCAGGAAGCGGCGCGACACATGGACTTGCGCCACCACATCGTCAACATGAATGCCGCGCGTGGCGTGGCCTAATATAAAACGAAGCGCCTGGCTCACATGCCAGTCTTCCACAGCGGCAGCATCGGTGGACTGCCGGCATCGCACTGTCAACGGTTTGACCTGCCGGGTTATTTTGCCCGGATGCCCTCCTTGCATCAATTCATGCAATGTTTGCGCTGCCAGGTAGCCAATGCCCTCCGTATCAGGAGCGATGCTCGAGAGCTGCGGGCGGCACAGAGTGCAGATAATCTCATCGTTATCCACCCCCAGCACTGCCACGGACGACGGCACTTCCAAGCCGGCTTGAGCGCATGCTTCCAGTACCGCGTGACCGCAAAGATCGTTGGCGGTGAACAAGCCGACTGGCTTGGGCAGCTTTTCCAGCCACGCGCGAAGCTGGTCCCGGCTCCGGGCTGATCCTGATAATTGGAACGTGGCGCAGACCATCCGCTCCGCTGCCAAAAGACCGGAGAAAAACTGCTGGCGCCAGCCGGACCATTCGAACTGTGGATTGCCGCAATAGGCGAAATGGCGGAAGCCGCGCTGGCGAAAGTGATTGACCGCCAATTCGCAGACCGTCTTATTGTCCGTATCCACGCGGTGCACACCAGCGGGCGAAGTGCGTCCGGCAACATTGACCAGAGGGATTTGCTTTTCTATCAGGCCGCGCGCGATGCGGGGCGTCTCAATGCGTGCGATGATGCCATCCCCCTTCCAACTTTTGATCCAGTCCGGCAGCGTTCGGATCGGCCCCGTCTCCTCAAAGTGCAACATCCACTGCGTTTTTTCCTGCACATATTCCGCAATCCCCCGCATCAGCCCGCGCCCATGCGCGCCGGACATTTCAACCATTACGGCCACATTGGAACAAGTCGAGGTGCGCATGTGAAAGTGACTCGTGACAAGTTTGCCGTCATAAGTCAAGCCGTTCAATGCGCCAATTCCTGGATGGAGACGGGTTCTCGCGGTTCGTGCGCAAAAACCCAATGTGCTGTGCGCCGAGCGTCAAGTCTTATGGGTTTAAATCGCGGGACGAAACACAGGAACCTGATCGTAATATGGCGCTTGAAAATGTGCGCCTGCTTTTGCGCGGCGGCAGCGGCTCAAAGTTTTACAAACCGCGAAGTGTCCGAAATTAAATTATGATTCAAGAGCCCGACCTCCAGGAGTGGATAGTTGAATACCTGACCCATCAAAGCAGTTTAATGCGGTCACTGCCGGTCGCAACCATCGCGCGCGTGGTCGAGTGCATACGTCAAGCCGGTTTGAAAGATAAAAACATCTTCGTCATCGGCAATGGCGGCAGCGCCGCGAGCGCCTCCCATTTCGCCACCGATCTCGGCAAGGGGGCTTCCGACCGCTGCCCATCACGATTTCGCGTGCTGTCGCTTGCGGACAATGTCCCCTGGCTTACTGCCTTGGGGAATGATTATTCATACGCTGACGTTTTCGTGCGGCAGTTGATTAATTTCGGACGGCCCGGAGATGTCCTTATTGCGGTCAGCGTCAGCGGTAATTCGCCAAACCTGGTCAAAGCCGTGCGATGGGCCAATAAACACGGATTGGAAACTGTAGCTCTCGTGGGCGCCAAACGGGGTCTTCTTGCGTCCCTGGCCAAACAAACCATCGTGGTGAAGGACCACCACTACGGACGGGTTGAGGATCTTCACATGACAATTCTTCACCTATTGTGTTACTCGGTCATGGAAGAAGCGTCTCCAGCTCGTAGACTCACTTCCAAAAAATCAGTTGCCCGTGGACGCATCAAGGAAGGAGCCGGCAAATGATTTTTTTCTTTGGATGTGCTTCAAAACCGCAAATTTCTCCCACTAAAAAACGATCGGTTTAAACGAATTAAAATCATGTTTCCGCTATACCTGGATTAGGAAAATCCCTTTCGCATGCCACAAAAATTATTATTCAGCGGGTTGGTTGAATTTGCAGATAACTTCGCGCCACGGCCGGGCATCACTCATGTCTTGTTTGATTTTGACGGCACGTTGTCGCTCATTCGCCAGGGCTGGCCGGACGTGATGATTCCGTTGTTCGTCGAGATGATTCCACCGCGTGACGGCGAGACGGAGGCCGATCTGCGCAAGCTTGTGTTCGACGACATCATGCGCCTCAACGGCAAGCAAACGATCTATCAGATGATCCAACTCGTGGAGCGCATTCGAGAACGCGGCGGTCAACCGCGCGAACCGCTGTGGTACAAACACGAATACTTGTACCGGCTTGATGCTCGCATTGGCTCGCGCCTCGAAGGATTGCGGACCGGTTTGATCTCCGCCGATGAACTGCTGGTTTGGGGCGCGCGCGCCTTGCTCGAGGATTTATCGCGGCGCGGGATGAAGCTCTATCTGGCCAGCGGCACCGACGAGATTTTTGTGAAGCAGGAGGCTGCGTTGTTGGATGTGGCGCGCTACTTTGGTCCGCACATTTACGGCGCACAAGATGACTATAAAACATTTTCCAAGAAAATGGTCATTGAACGAATTCTGTGTGAGAACCAGATCAAAGGCGCACACCTGCTGGCGTTTGGCGATGGCTACGTCGAGATCGAGAACACGAAGGAAGCCGGCGGATTGGCGGTGGCGGTCGCCAGTGACGAAGCCAATAATGGCTCGGGCCGCATGGATGAGTGGAAGCGGCAACGATTAGCCGGCGTCGGCGCCGATGTGACGATTCCGGATTTCCGCGATGCCGGCGCGTTGCTGGCACGCATTCTCAACGAAGATTCAAAATGAACCTGCCGCCGTTTGCCACGCCTATGAATCGGGACCGCTTCCAGCAATTGGCCCAAAAGTATCCGGCATTGCGTGTGGGTGTGGTTGGAGATTTTTGTCTCGATCGTTATCTGGAAATAGATCCCGCGCGAACCGAAACATCCATCGAGACAGGCTTGCCGGTCAACAACGTAATCAAAGTGCGCGCGCAACCCGGCGCGGCGGGCACCATTCTTAACAACCTGGTTGCTATTGGCGTAGGTGAAATTTATCCCATCGGTTTTTGCGGCGAAGATGGCGAAGGCTACGAATTACGGCGGGCGTTGGCCGCTCTCAGTGTCGTGCGTCTGGATGGTTTTCTCCAAACGAAGGATCGTTGCACGCCTGCTTATTGCAAGCCGCTGGTGATCGAGCCGGGAAAACCGCCGCGCGAACTCAATCGCCTCGATACCAAGAACTGGACGCCCACACCGGCAGCCATCCAAGAAACCATTGTAGCATCCTTGATGGGACTTGCGCCAAAACTTGACGCGATCATCGTGCTCGATCAGGTGGACGTGGCAGAAACTGGCGTCGTAACCCGGCGTCTGCTCCAAGCGATCGGGCAACTCGCGAAGGACCGGATGGAGCAGCTCATCATCGCGGACAGCCGGCGCGGCCTGAGAGACTGGCCCGCGACGACATTCAAGATGAACGCGGCAGAACTGGGAGCATTGAGCGGAGTGGCGGCCAACGCGGATCTGGATGAACTGAAGCAAAGCGCGAGCTTCCTGGCGCGGCAGCGTGATCGGTTAATGTTTGTGACGCTGGCCGAACGGGGCATGATAGCCGCAATGCCAGATGGCCACGTGGAACACCTGCCTTCCCTGCCCTTGCGCGGACCCATTGACATCGTGGGCGCGGGAGATTCGGTGACAGCGAATTTGACGGCAGCCCTTGCTGCCGGCGCCACCGCGCGAGAAGCAATCGAAGTTGCCAGCGTCGCTGCTTCGATCGCGATTCACCAACTCGGCACGGCAGGCGCGGCCTCGTGTGATGCCATCTCTGAATTACTGGCGGCCATGGAAACTAATGGAAAATAGACGGCATAAAAATGTCTGGAATACCATTCCAATTTGCGGACACTATTGAAATCCTGGAAACATCCTTCAGCTTTATATTAGGCGGAAGCTTTTGAAAAAATCCAAAATTATGCGCATCAAATTATTGACCCTCACCACTCTGGCCGCGATTGCTTCGGCCAGCTTTGTTTATCAAACCGCTGCCGCCGACCGGCCCGGCTACACCGATACTCCAATGCTCCCGGCAGGCAAATGGCACGTGCATGATCCGAACCGGCCGGTGCCACCCATAGTCGCGCCCGGCAAAACATTCAGCGACGGCGCGCCACCACCGTCCGATGCTGTCATTCTTTTTAACGGCCAGGACCTTTCCAAATGGCAGGGAACCAAAGGCCCCGCGCCCTGGAAAGTTCAGGATGGTTATATGGAGGTCGTGCCCCATTCGGGAAGTATCCGGTCACGGGACAAGTTCGGCAGTTTCCAGATGCATTTGGAATTTGCGGAGCCAACTCATCTTCGTGGCACCAGCCAGGAGCGCGGCAACAGTGGAGTGATTATTTTCGGACTATACGAAGTTCAGGTGCTCGATAACTTCAATAATCCGACCTATCCGGACGGCCAGTGTGGCGGACTTTACGGACAGTCTCCACCATTGGTGAACGCTTGCCGGCCCCCGGGCGAATGGCAAACTTACGACATCCTATTCGAGTCGCCGCGATGGGATGCGGATAACCATCTGACCCGCCCGGCCAGCGTCACCGTAATCCAAAACGGTTTGGTGTTGCACCATAAGCAAGCGTTGCTGGGACCCACCGCTCATCGCGCGTACGGCGACTATAAACGCAATACCGGCTCAGAAGGAGCAATCGAGTTGCAGGAGCATGAAAATCCTGTGCGCTTTCGTAATATCTGGATTCGCAATATTCCAGATGAAGAAAAACCGTAAGTCTCATCCTGTCATGGAAGCGCCATTTGACGCAAATCGATCCAATTCTCGGTAGTGTATCAGTTTGAATGGCGGAAGCTCGTTCCCGATCAAAGTCGCTTTGTCAACGGCGGAGAAACCACAGGCAAGGTTCTCAACTTGGCGGCGAGGCATGAGGATGGTCGCTGGGTTTTGTTTTACCTGGCAAAGCGGAAAAAAATTACAGTGCGTCTTAACAAATTGGGCGCGCCCATACACTGAATGCCTGCTGGATTGATCCCAGGGACGGCAACAAAGTGACAGTGGGAAGCATGCTGTCCGAGGGCGAAAAACCATTCTCCCGGAAAAGTGGGAAGATGCAATCCTGCTTCTGGAATCGGAGCCTTGAACGTGAGTTGGGATTGGGAACGGCTATGTGCCTTCAGTTGGGACCGTCCAACCTGGGTTATCAATCCCGCTTAAAAGCGGTTTCTATCAGCCGGTAATTTCCCTTCACGGCGATATTCCGCGAAGATTGGCCCACCAGAATTTTGAAGCCGCCCATACAGCGAGTTCTCCTCAGACTCGCGAAGCGATTTGCAGCGTGGCAGCGGATCTTAAGCAAGAGCATTCATCGCCATTTTAATTACACCTGTCCGTTATGCTCAATCATTCACGCACTTACTCAATAAGGTATCTCGTGTTCACTTGACCGCGCTGAAAATAACCCAGGTCCGCTATAGCTGCTGGCTATCCAGCTTAAACACGCAGGGCGGCTGGCTCTGACCATCTGCGGGCGGTTGCAGACGCTTCGGAAGATTAATGACCGTGCCTTTGGCAGGGTCGTCATGCCAATTCAAATTTTCACTGTCTCCCAGCATTCTGACGGTTGCTCCCGGTTGGAGTTTGACGGACTGAAGCGCCAGTTCATCACCGGGCCATTGCAAGGCGATGGCGTAGATAACCGAGCCGGAATCGGCATGTGTGAAGCGAATATTACCGCCTTCTTTCCAGTCGGAACCAGATCGGGGATGGGTGTTGAAGATGGCTTCTCCGTTGGTCTTCAGCCATGTGCCGGCGTATTGGAGAGCGGCAATGGCCTTGGGATGAAAAAGGCCGGTGGCATCTGGCCCGATACCCACCATGAAACTGCCACCCTTGGCCACGGTATCAACCAGATTGGTCACGATCCAAACCCCATCCTTGTATTTGCTCGCGTCGGGTTCATAACTCCAGATGCCATCTCCTTTTACCAAAGGATAAATCACCATCCATGGCATGTCGGTGTTCGCAGCCGCTCCGGGAACGAAACCTTCAGGCGTATAGTAGTCGCCATAATTGCCGATGCCGCGCGCGCGAAACATGGTATCAGGCTGGATGCGCCGGACGATTTTCATGGTTTCCCGCAAATCCAGCCACGCGCTTTTGTCGAACCACATGTCCAGGCATACCAGATCTATCTTGCCATATTGAGTAAGCAACTCCGTCAACTGCTGGCGATGGCGTTGGACAAAATGGTTCCATTGGTCGGGGTGCTCGATCTTATCAACTTTCCCAGGGAAAGGATGCTGGTTAAAAGGTCGGAAGTCGGCGTCGTACCAATCAGGATGGGAAAAATAGAGATCAATTTTGATGCCGTGGCTATGGGCCGAATCGGTTATTTCCTTGACGATGTCGCGGTGAAAGGGCGTGTCCATGATGCTGTAGGCAAAATCGCAGTCCTCGATTTTCGGCCCGCCGGGGGCGGTCCAGTTGACGCGGCGAACCACGCGCGTATGGGTATCAAACATGGAAAATCCGTCATGGTGTTTGGTGGTGAAGGCCACCACCTTGACGCCATTGGATTTGAAAAAATCCATCCAGGCATCGGCGTTAAAGTTGGTGGGATTGAAGGTTTTGTAAAAATCCTGATAGGCCTGGCGTCCCTGGTTGTCCAAGGCAGGATGGCCGTTGTCCGCCCGGACAAAAGGCCAGGAGGCGTTTTCGCCATAACCCAAATTGGCATAGACGCCCCAATGAATGCGCACACCATATTTCATTTCCCGGAAAGCGGCGCGGGCCGCATCGGAAGCCTGGCTATAGTCCGGATTAGGCGTGTCTTCGACATACGATTTGACCTGTTTGTAGTGTGAATCAGTGACCGGCAATTTTACATAGTTGCGGAATGTGCGCGGGGCGTTGGTATCCCCGGCGAATCGGAATGGCTTGCCGCCGATAATCTGGTCGCTGGTGATGGTGGGACACCAATATTTTTCAATGTGCCAGGCCATCAAGTCCGTGCCGGTGAAGTGATCCACATAAGGTTTCATTTGCGGGTTATACATGGTGTCCGTCAAATCACGCACCAGCACGACATTCTGATGTTGATACACCATCTGGCGGATGGCGAAAGGGCGATTGACGATGCACATGTTTTCATGAACGCCCATGACAATGACGTTGGTGATGCCGCGCTGACGCATGAGATAGAAGGCTTCCGTGCTGTCGGTTATCGCATCGCCTTCCTTGATCTGGAGAGTGTCAATTTCGTGAGTCCAAGGCGTGCCTTGCGGGCTTCCGTCCGTACAGCCCCCGTCTGAATCATCAATCGGCAAAGGAGCTTCCAGGGCGAGATTGACCGGGCAACTGTTTCGCAGCGGCGGCATGGTTTCAAAATGCGGAGCCGCCTGCGCAAGTTTGCGTCCCGGCGTCCCTTGGTAATATTTCATTGTGTCGCTGGGACAGTGGATGATCAAGACACCGCGCCGGCGCAATTCCGTGATCAAGTCATTCATGCGCGGCGCCATTTCCGCCACGCGGGCTGTCGCATCGGCGCACCAGTGCTGGTTCCACATGTCGCAAATGACCACAGCCGTGTGTGAAGGGTCCCAACTGGCGTGCGTGTTTTTCTCCTCCCATTGATCCACGCCGGTGTCCTTTTTTTGCAACCGGCGCATATTCAGCTCAAGTGGCGAAGACGGCGGCGGTTGAGCAACGCCAAGAGATGGGATGATCATTGCCATGCACAAAACGATGAGCGGGCAAATGTTTTGAACTATTTTCATATCATTAAACTTCAATACTGGTGACGCTGGGATCCAATTAGGAATAGCTCCCACAAAAAGAACTGGAAAATGCTAAAATCCAGCATTCTCCAGTTTGATTGACGGAATTGAGTTGGTTATTGAACAAAATATCTCAAGAAAAGTCCCGATTTTGAAACGCTTATAGGCACCAGATTAGTGATCGTTCCACCGGTTCCGGCGGTGATGCTGTTGGTTGCCCAAACCACCGGCGGCGCCAGATTGGTCGTCGTCAACAGGTAGTAATTGAATCCACTAACCGTCGCAACATTGACCACCAGGTTTTTGCCGAGGCTGTCTATGCCAGGCGGCAGGATGGTCGGCGCGGGCGGGGCGATTATCCCCGTTGTAAGCGTCAAACTGGTGCTGCCGTCAGTTGCGCCAACCAGGGCCACCATGTCGCCGGCTGCGGAATAAGCAATCGGATAAGTGCCGGTCGCAAATCCGGTGGTGTCGAAGCTGATGCTGAAATCTCCCATCGCATCATTGACCGTCGTGGTCTGCGTGCTTCCGTTGATGGTCACGCTGACCACGGTGTTGCTGGCCAGAAATACCGGCGCGCTGTCCACCGTTGCGCTTACTTTGCCAGACAACGTCACACTGGTGCTGCCGCTGGCGATCGTGGGACTGGACAAACCGAAGAACGCTGGCGCCCATGCGGGAGCGCCGGTGAACGCGATATTGGCATACGATAAATACATTTCCGTTGCCACAAGGGTGTTGCCATCAAATACCGGGATTCCCAACGCCGTCAAATCGGCCAGATTAAATGCCCCCCAATTGGTCAGCGGAGCGATGTAATGCGTCCACTCGCCTCCGGTTCCAGCTTGGAAAAGCACGATATCAGGCCACGTTCCCCGTTGATAGCTCGGGTTGCCGCCGACAGGCAGTTGAAGGCTGAGTTGTATGGCCTGAACCTGGCCGAACTCGTCCCAACCGGCTTGGTTTTTTATGTCCATTTCGAGAGACTTGTATGTGCTGACATTCAAGTTTTGGCCAAATATTTTTTGGATTCCCTGGCTTGATCCGGTGCCCCCAGGACCAAATATGGCGTCCATGATCAGGCATTCGCTTGAGGGGCCGCTCGGGGGAGCGTCTGGGTAAGCATATATCTGCGGGGTGCCATTAAGCACAGACCACCCGTTGGTATCGCTGTCGGTATTGAAGACGCCAATATAATTGGTAAGGAAGGCCACCACCGGAACGGCGCTAACCTGTCCTGAATTGGCGCTGGTGCCGAACCCGTTCACGGTACTTACCTCATAGTAATACCGCGTCCCGTCGGTTACCGATGTATCAATAAAACTGTTCGTGTCTGAACTTCCGATTTCAGTGAAACCGCTGCCGCTGGTGGTTGAACGCAAGACATTGAAGCTGGTCGCGCCCAGTTGGTTGTTCCAACTTAAGTCCACTTGGTTGACATCCGCAGTCGCTGTCAAACCTGTCACCACCGTAGGCGGCCCCATTGCAACGGCACTGGCTTGCGCCGAAAACACGCTCGTGCCGCCAGAACCCACGGCCTGCACGACATAAAAATAAGGGTTCCAGTCTGTCACGCTGGTATCGGTGTAAGTGGTGGAAGCATTGCCGGTATTAGTAGCGATCACAGTGAAGCCGGTGCCACTCGTCGTCGAGCGCAGCACGATGTAGCCAGACGCTCCACCACCCGAACTGTCAGCCCATGTCAAATTAATCCGGTTCGTCTGCCCCGTCGCCGTCACGTTTATCGGGGCGGTCAAAACTATCAGCGGCGAGAATATCTCAGCCGCCTCATCCATGTGCGTGGAGCCTCCCGTGGCCACCGCCGATATGGTGGAGTCACCAGCCGCCAGATTAGTGACATAACCCATGGCGCACTGGTTGCCACCGGGACGGGGATTGATACTGGCTGTTTGCCCGCTTGTTGATGTGAAGGTGACGTTGTTCCCGCCGCCGCCGTTGTAATTTATGCTCATCAACGCCGCTGCAGAACCAACTACAGTGTCGGACGGCGTATCAAGAAACAGAGTTGTGCCGTCCTGGCCTATGCCGAGACCGGTCGGAATAACCGTCGTGTCAACCCCTCTAAAGGTATAGGCCTGCATGAACATGTTATTGTGGCTTGAGTTGGTATCCGTGCCAATAATGAAGCCGGTGCCTGGTAATGGATCCATGACATAATATAGAGTGGTCCAAATCCAAGTGAACTGACCGCTGTTCGTCGCAATGCCGACGCTGATAGGCTGGATAGTCCCAAAAGTCGCATTGCTCCACACCAGGTTTGCGCCCGGATACCCCGCGGGGCCGCTATTATCATTGTCTTGCACCGCAACCACCAGGACGCTGGCGCCTTGAGATACTGCGAAGGGCTGGACTATATTGCTGACGGCGCCCACGGTGGCAGTGGTATTTAGCGAACCATCAAGCAGGGCGATTCCCGTGCCGATTGCCGGCATGAACACGGCGGCGGCGAGCGTGCATTTTGTTGCTCCGCCCGCATCGGACATGCCGATTGTCGTGGCGCCGGCTCCAAGGCCGCTCACAAAACCAAAAGACTGTTCCTGGTTATTAAGAACATTGTGTGTAGTTGAGGAACCGCTCGTGGAAGTCTGCGTTATAGCCTGGCCGGAATTTCCATCAAAACTGAGCGCCGCCGCCCACGCACCCGCCGGAGTCTTGGCTGAAGTAGTGACCGAAAGAGTCGTAGCAGACGCACTCGTGGTAGAGTAAGTGACAGGAGCGACGGTTGTATCCACGCCGGCAAGCGTGACTGGCATCATGGTCAGGCCCTGGACCAAACTAGTTCCATTAGTATCGGAGCCTGAAATAGTGCCACTGCCCGGAGCCGGGTTGAAGAGATAAAAGATATCGCAATCCGAGAATGTCGAGGTGCCACTCGCCTGCGAAATTGCCCGAACAAGAGTCTGAATAGTTCCAGTCGTGGCATTACTCCAGGTTATGGTTGAGGGTGAGGAGTTATTACTCTGCTGATTTCTATCCCATAGTTCGACTACCATCACGCTGGCTCCCTGAGAGACTGCGAAGCTTGAACTGATATTGGATCCAGCCCCACTGGCAACAGTGGTTATTGAGTTGGTTCCGCCATCAAGCAGAGCAATGTTTCCCGACAAGCCGGTTAGCAAAGCAAAAAATGGTATCGCGCTGGCTTGCGTTGACGGGGAGCTGGTACCGCCCGAATCCACAGCTTCCACCACATAAAAGTAGGTCGTCCCGTCATACACGCTGGTATCTATGTAATTGGTGGAACCGATGCCGCTGAGAGTGGCCACCGCAATGTAGTTGCTGCCACTGGTGATCGAGCGCAGCACAATATAAGTGGTTGAAAACCCGCCCGAGGTATCAGACCACGACAAGGCAACCCGGTTAGTCTGCGCCGTTGCTGCCAAATTGATTGGCGCCGTCGGCGGCGGCAACGGAATGCTGCTGACCTGGGCTGACAAGGAACTTGTACCCGCCGCGTCCACGGCTTCCACCACATAAAAATAGGTGGTGGCACTGATACCGCTGGTGTCGGTGAAACTGGTCGAGGCGTTTCCGGTATTGGTCACGATCGGGCCATAGCCGGTGCCGCTCGTCGTCGAGCGCAGCACAATATAACTGGTCGCGAGGCCGCCCGAACTATCAAGCCAGGACAAAGTTGTCCGGAGGTTTCCCGGCGTTGCAACTACGTTCGTCGGGGCCGATGGGATCGGCGGAGTAGCCGCGCCAGGAGACGGACCGAAGACGGCCACGCCCAGCGCCATCTTTTGATTGCCCGCGCCGGCGCCCGCGTTTGCCGTAATCGTACTGCTGCCGGCTGAGAGATCCGCCACATAGCCCAACACGGATGCGATCCCCGCATTGGTCTCGGCGTCCGTCACCGTGCCGCTTGATGCGGCAATATTCATGAGCAAATTGGCAGTGCCATAACTGCTGCTCAACACCGCCCAATCGGAGGCCTGAGTGCTGCTCGACAAAGTGACTGCAACGGAGGTGGTGGACCCATTATTGGTGGTGTAAGTGACGGGAAAAGAGTTGGTGTCAACGCCGCTCAGGGTATAAGCCTGCATGACCATCGCGGATGGGATGGTCCCCGACGTGTCCGTGGCCGTAATGTTGGTTGTGCCCGGTTCGGGATTGAAGAGATAATAAATATCACTATCTGCAAATGTGCTTGTCGTGTTATTGACGGAAATCGCCCGGATAAGGGCCTGAGCGCCATGCCCAGGGGCGGTCCATGTCAAGATCGCAGGCGAGACATTTCCGGCGACATTATTCCTGTCCAACAGCGAGACGACCAGCACACTGGCTCCGGGCGTCACTGTAAAACTCTTGCTGACACTGGCAACATTGGCGCTGGTCGCCAGACTCGTCGAACCATCATGGATGGCTATTTGCGCGCGCGCGCTGCCGCAAAACAGAAGACCAGCCAGAGCCAAGCCGGCCACGACGCTT